>VSNJ01000024.1 GCA_009774235.1 Lachnospiraceae bacterium | reverse complement strand
GTATAATAATACCATCTACAAAATGCATTATTTCATTAATTTTATCACGCTCAAAATTTATATATAAATTTGTATTTTTCAGTCTTGAAAAAGGAATTTTTGTACCCCAGCTAAAAATATAAAATTCATAGTTATCTTTAACACAATGTAAATTCAAATAATTAATTAGTTCATACATTTTCTCGTTTGCAGCAGAACCAATAGTAGCTAAAACCAATTTATCTTTATGTTTTTTTTTAAAATCATCAAAATACAAAAATGGTATATGCATAAATTTTATTTTATTTATTAATCTTTTTGAAAATATATTTTTTAAATACTTTTTATATAATTTAGAATATATTAAATATGTTACATTTTCCCTATAAGCAGACCATTCTAAAAGAATTTTAAATATTTTTTCTTGTTTATTTAAAATGTCTTTAGTAAAATTTTCCATTATACCATGCATTCCAATAATAAATTTCACATTTCTAAATATTCTTGACAATATATTTATCGCAAAGCATACTCCAATATCAATATTTGTAACAAAAAATATCAAATTGTGTTCTTTAATATTTTCTAACAATATATCCAAAATAATCCTTAAATTATCAATACAGGAACAAATATTATCCTCTAAAGGTAATATAACTTCTCTATTCTCAATATTAACTTTTTTATTAAATAATAAAATTTCATTATTTTTAAGATGAAATTTTTCACCATAAAAAATTAACTTCTCATTTAATGTAACTATATTTAATAATTCTATTATACCTGCATTCACCAATTCATGATGCCTACCTCTACATTTAGGCTCATATACACATATCATAATCTATAAAATACCTTTCTAAAGTTTATATTTCTTCATTTCTGCAATAACCGCTTGTGAAGTTTGTTTTACATATTCATCAAATGAAAAGTTTTCTTGTTCTATTTCTATGCAATCATGTGTAGACAAAAATGATGCCATTTGATATGCTTTAAGAAATTTACGTACTTTTTTTTGTGTAATTTTATATTCCTTATTTATAATTAATTTAACTACTCTTTCACATTCAATAGCATTATCAACATAATATACCCCTGGTCCATATGACCAGTATCCTTTTGAAAAAGTTATTGATGGTTTTTCTTTAATCATTCCTTCTAATATACAACTCCCTGTTTGTGTAGATACTGCAATACTATTTTTAATAAGTACCATTGAAGGAATATTAACAGAAATTAATTTTACATTTGGAAGATTATTTATTAATTCATAAAATTTTTTCTCCCGTCCATATTGGACATAATGTTCCTTTACATATATTAATATATTGTTTTTCGCAGCCACATAAGACAATATTTGTAAAGACAACAACTGGTTTTCAAATATCCCAGCCATTGGCAATGTAGTTGCTTCTGGAGTAAGCTGCAATGCATAATATATATATTTTTCATTATAATCTGGTATCTGTGTATAAGTTTCATATTCTTCTTTTTTAACAAGTATTCTGCACATATTTTTAGATTTATTTACCCTATCTATATACGCTTTAAAATCCAATTTATCTATTGAATATCTTTTATTTTCATTCAGGCTTTTATCTCCTTTAAGTCTTTGTAAATAACATTTCATCTGGCTTTCTATGACTGGTTCGCTAATATACCTTAATGATATATCTTTATCTGTCAAATACTTTTTTTCATTCATTTCATCCAATGTTAATATTCCAACACTTTCATTAATAACTGACTGGTAAAAATCCTCAAAATCTTTTCTTAATATAACAGTTTCCGTTTCATTTTTTAATAATTCATCATAATAATCTTTAACTTTATAACCCATACTTTCAATAGAATCACCAATTAAAAAATTATATGATTTGATATGTATTGCATCAGAAACTACTACTCTTAACCCCTTACTTTTTGCAAGTCCATATATCACATATTCAAATATAAAATGAGGTATAACAGAAAAATATACTAAATCAATCTTTTCTTCTTCTATAATATGGTTCCAGAAACGTAAATGTAGTAAATACTCATCCATAGCTTCATTGTATGTACTTACTGGAAACCCTGTTAATCTCATTGTCATTCTCATTGCAGAGGTCTCATATGGCTGCATTCTGCATATAATATCTTTTGAAAGTGGCAATAATTTATTTATATCATAAGAATCACAATAACTATTTTTATAACCTAAGCCTATATCTATATATTTATATTTTTGCCCTAAATACCTGTCTTTTCCATCAATGTCTTCATTTATAATTACACATTTATCAAAAATACCTGCCTCTTCTATCTTTCTAAGTACAGCTGACTGGTAGCCATTTCTTGAGCCATTTCCCCTGCATAATATATTCATAATTTTCCCTCTGACTTTTTTATTATTATATATCTATAATTTAGTTTTATAATTACTACTTTCAATAAAATATTCATATGGTTTCTGTAAAGTTAGAATATCATCCAAATGCAAAATAGTAACACTTTTATAATTTTCGCAAAATAAATTCCATACATCACCATAAAAAATAGAATTAACAACTAATATAACATTAACATTATCACTAATGGCTGCTTCAGGACTCTTGATAATATGTCCTGTAGGAAGCTTAACATCCCATTTTACAGGACTTTTATCAATCATCATTTTAATTAAATTACCTTCTGCATCTGCATTTTGTAAAAATGCAAGACCTTTTAATCCAGCCCCCCAGACAGCAACTTTTAAACTTTTCTCTGTACAATAATTTAAAAACCCTTTTACCCTTTCTGTATTCTCTTCATAATCTTTACCATACATTTCCCTTGCCTTAGCCATCTCTTCATCAATATTGTACTTTATCCCGTCTTTTTGATTATAATTTAAAAGATTTTCCCACAGAAAAAAGGCTTTTGATACCTGGTTACCAAATTGTTTCCTGCACATAATTTTTATTTCTTTTGAAATATCAATATCCAATTCTTCTGCCTGGTTAGCCATACTTTGTAATGCAAAATACAAATCATTCAGTTCTTCTTCATTTTCAGTCCTTCCATCTTCCCGAAATACTTTTTTTATTATATATTTTTCTTTTTTACTAAATTCAAAACCATACTGTGCAAAATTATACTCATGGATACTATCAATTATTTCATCTCTTTTTGCTTTTTTTTCACTACTGTTTGAAACTGTAAGCCCAGAAGAAACAATCCTGTATTTCTGCATAACCATATTAATATTAGCAATCATTCCATATTGTAAACACTCACAATAAAACCTATAGTCTTCTATACCATAATGGTTATCAAGATAATGTATATTATTATTCCTGATAACATCCATCCGCATTGTTACACTTCCATTTGCAATACAGTTTTCAAGAATCATATTAGCTTTAATATACCTTGGGTTTAAATACCTTGGGTAAAGTCCATTTAATAGTTTTCCATCTTCATCTATATCCTGTGCATAACCTCCAACCCCTATTATGCCTGGATTATTTTTAAGGTACTTAACTTGTGTTTCTAAACGTTCTGGAACTGCAATATCATCAGCATCCATAAAAGCAATTAAATCTGTATCACACAACTCCAGCCCACGGTTTCTTGTATATGAAACCCCTTTATTTACATCATTAGATTCCAGCCTGATTCTTCCATCTTTATCTTTATATTCTTCTAAAATCTTTCTGCTGTTATCAACAGAACCATCATCAATAATAAGAAATTTAAAATCCTTATATGTCTGCTCCAGTATACTGTCAACTGCCTCCCTTAAATATTTTCCAGCATTATACACAGGCATAAAAACTGTTACTTCACTCATAAGCATACCTCTTCTATATAATTTTAAAATAATCTTCTATCTGCCTGTATCCTATATTGTCAAGATACTTTCTTGCATATTCTCCGCCTCCATTTGTACAAATAAAAATATAATCTGGGTTCTGGGATTTTATTTTTTCTGGTTTTATAACAGGAATCCCTTCTTCCATACCTTCCCTGAAGGAATCAATATATGCAGCAAGCCTGCCTGAAGGCAGCACTTTTTCCAAATGCTTATGCCCTGCCCTGCCTGAAAAATCACTTCCCCATATCATGTAAGTAAAGCCATCTGCTGGAAATTCTACTTCCCCCAGCAGGTATTCTGTTTTAAACTGCAGGCAGTCCGTTTTTAAATTATCTTTATTACCTGAACGGCTTATGCCATGTACCCTGTATGTGAGTAGCACATCATCCAGCCTGTCCGCCATAAACCCCATACTGGAAGCCCTGAATATAAAATCAACATCTTCACAAAGATGTTCTCTGTATCCCCCAATATATGTATAAAGCTTCTTACGGAACATCCAAGTCGGGTGCAGTATTTTAAATGAATCATTTAATGTTGAAAAAATATCACTCCTGTCTAACTCTGAGTTTGAGGTCTTTAATACCCTGCTGCGTTCTTTAATTGTATATTCATCATCTATGCCGTTAAACTGCAACTGTATTTTGCTTCCAACCAGGAATACATTCCTGTTCTTTTCAAGAAAATCCACCTGCTTTTCAAGCCTTTCTTTATGTGATATGTCATCACTGTCCATAATTGCAATATAATCACCATTGCTAATTCCAATTCCCTGGTTGAGGCTGTACACCCTGCCCTTATTTTCTCTTTTTAAAAATTTTATCCTCTTATCTTTTTCTGCATATTTACTGGTTATAGCAGGTGTATTGTCTGATGACCCGTCATCAATAATAACCAGTTCAAAATATGTATATGTCTGCCCAAGAATGGATTCAATTGCTTCTGCCAGATATTTTTCCTGGTTGAAAACTGTCATCACCACAGACACCAGCTTTTTACGCTTTTCCATATACAACCCCTTTCCACAATGCCAGTGCATGCCTCGGAATATAATAAACTTGCTGCACCCTGCCTTTTAATAAATGCTTTTATTTCCTGTATTAACAGGCATTAATCTCTTTTCCAGATTTGTTCCTGCATCTTTACGAGATAAGCTGCATATCCTTCAGGGCTGTACTCCTCTGGTATCTTTTTCCTGTTTATATCTCCCATCTTTTCTATTAAATCCCTTGAACAAGACAAGCTGCTGATTTTATCTGCAATTCCTATATAATCCCCTGCTGGTACAATATACCCATCCACACCATCTGTAACAAGCCTGCCTGCACTTGAGAAATTTGTAACAACTGGTACGACACCATATGACATTGCTTCCATTACAGCTGTGCATGAACCTTCATAGTCCGATGTAATAATACATATATCCTTGTCATTCCAGAACTTTCCAAGGGAGCTGTGTTTTACAAATCCAGCAAGTTCCACCCTGTCCTGCAATGAATTTTCTTCTATAAATTTCTTTAATTCCTCTTTATAACTGCCTTCCCCTGCTATGGACAGTGAATAATTTATTTTCTTTTTTTCCAGTTCCTGGATTATTTTAACTAGCAGGTCACAACGTTTTGCATTAACTTCAAGTCTTCCAAGGAACCCAAGCCGTAATGGCCCACTGGCTTTAGAATAAACATGCTTCCCTTCTCCCGTACATAAAACAGGGAATTCATGGTAAAATATTTTCCATGATGGGACATTGTATTCTTTTTCCCATTTCTCTACACTACTTTCTGCAACACACAAATACCCGTCCAGGTTCTTTTCATGCCAGATGCCTCTTTTATACCTTGCCCTTTCATCTGAATGGATTACTGTAACCACTTTTACAAGCTCTGGAAAAAGTTTCTTTAAAATATATGCTGCAACATATTCAGCCCCATATGTTTCACTTGTAATAACTGTACATGGAAGGTTCTGCAGCATCATATGCACCAGGCTGTCGGTTTCCTTTTTATATAACCCTGGGTAATCTTTCCCTGTGCGTATCCTTATGCCGTCCCCTGTATCTTCTTCAAATGCATAGCTGTTATATGGTATTACGTGCTGCACTGCACAAGATGGCATTTCGTCACCCATGTCCTCTGTCAGGATAATGAACTTTGCATTAATGGATGCAAGACCATATGCAACGGAATACATCCAGCTTGTCACCCCACTGTACTCATTGTTTTTGTTTGGGACTGTTATTACCAGTGTCCTTCTACTGTTTACATAAGGTTTTATCCCTTTAAGGTAACTGTACTGCTCCATAAAGATGCCGGTCTGCCGTATTATAAAGTCCTCAAGTATATATACACTGTCTTTATCCATCCCTGCATCCAGGCACTGCTGCATAATTTCATCTTCATATACACTTGAAATTATTATTAAATAACTGTCTTTGTCCCTGAAAATTTCCTCTGGAGGGAACACTGGTTTTCCAGAAAACTGTTTTCCCCATTTTTTTGTATTATTGTCAGTAAAACCTTCAATAATAATGTTAAAATCTTCAAGCCGCCTCATAGCTTTGTTGCCACTCTGTGATGCCCCAAAAACCACTACCTTTTTATTATCCTGCCCCTGTTTTTCCACCAGTACACCTCCAGACTTATACCACCACTTCTTTAATATCCATGCCAGGCCACATATTCCTAAGACCATAAAAATCATAAAATTGTCCGTCCTGGTACACACGGCCAGGGTAATAGATAGTTTTTTCTGCACCTGAGCTTGCAACCAGGTCACACAGCCCGCTCCTGAGTCCTTCAAAACAGCCCGCATATTCTGCAAAATCAAGCATCCATCCAGCTGGTATAAAGACCTTTTCTGTACCTTCTATTGCTGGTTCTTTTTCACCTGAACTGTTTGTAACTACACTGTACCCTTTATCCAGGTATTCCCTGGCTCTTCCTTCCCAGAACCCTGACGGGAGGCCTGTGGCTGTGTTCGCATATGGAGCCAGCAGCACTGTCCTGCCTTTTCTAAGCCCCATCTGCTGGAACACGTTTTCCACCTCTTTTATGTGTTTCCCTTTCACAGGCATCTGGAAATTCTTTTTTTCCAGCCCGAAGACACCAGCTGCAAAAAGCCCGTTGAAATCAATGCCCTTGTAATTCCCTGCACGCCCTAATGCTACAGGGTACGGAAACCTCTGATGCAGTATTCCTGCGCCACATTCCTTAAGCCCCATAAAAATACATGCCTTTACAAGTGCTTCCATGCCATCTTTTGTAACCTTTTCCACACATGTGATACCAAACATCCCAAGGACTTCCACACAAGCCTCAGTTATAACCACCACAACATAACTGTTTATTTTTTCTTTCTGGCAGTAACTTTCCAGATACCCGCCTGCAAGGTACACATCACCAAGTGCCGCATAGGGGCAGAGGAAAACATATGCACCACCTGTTTTTTCCTTAATCCTTTTAAGCAGCTTAAAACCTTCTTCTGCTTTTTTTACATTTCCCTTGAATGTTTCCATTAAAAGGGAATTACGCCCTTCTGTTTCTATATGGACTACTTCAAATATATGTTCCCCCTGCCTGTAGCCAAAGCTTTCCAGTTCAATGCACATTTCACTGTAATACTTTGATGCAATTAATATTCTTATATCCCCGTCAAAAGGCGTGAGGTATCCCTGTGGGCTGTATACTGGCTTCCCCATTACCTGTGTGCCCTGTTTCTTCCTGTTGTTGTCCACAAAACATTCCACATGTGCACTATTTATACCACTGCTTCCATCCTGGCTTTCCAGGAAAGATGCCATCTGTTCTGCTGGCCCGTTGCTTCCAAATATAACAACCCGTTTCCCAGCAAGTTTTCCTTCCTCCAGAAGCCTGCCAAGCCCTTGTTTTATTTCTTCCTGGTATTTCCCTGTCACAGCCCCTCATCCACCTCGAATCTTACCCTGCATGCCCTGTCCCTGTCTGTATTAATGGCAACAGACATTGGCAGGCCAGACGGTTTCCTGTCATTTATTAATATCCTTTCACCATATGGCGCATTATATATAATATGGTTATAACGTATCCCGTTTACTGCAAGGAAACCCTCTGTCTGTGCTGCATATTTCCTGTCCCTTGCTGTCACTATAATAACCATGTCTTCTTCCTTTATCTGCGAAAGCAGCCTGTCTATGCCATCTAACAGCGTGTCATACCCGTCTGTCTTGTACCCGTTGTGTTTTACAAGTGTGCCGTCAAGGTCAAGCACCCATGTCTTCCCAAGGCATGACACCCTGCAGGTTTCATCCTGCAAGTATTTCACCAATATGCCCTCCTGGATGGTTCTGTTTAAACCGTGAAAGCGGTATTCCCATCTTTTTTGCCATTTCCATTGCAATGCCTTGCAGCACAATAAGATTTACTGTTGTTGAATTGTTCGGCATCACATTCCATGGGTCACCTTCATGTTCAAGGCTTAAGCACAGTTTCCTGCCAATCATTGATGACAGCCTGCTTTCCTTTTCAAATGTAAGCAACCATGTCCTCACATCCCTGCCCTGTAGCAGCTCTGCAAGCCATACTGACTCAGCAGTTTCACCACTTTTAGTAAGCAGGAAAAGCAGGTCACCGTCCTTTATAGCCCCCATGTCACCATGCACTGCCGAATTAGTGTGCAGGAATGCTGCATCTATCCCAAGTGACAGAAGGCTTCCTACAAACTTCTCACAGACAGGCACATTTTTGCCAAGCCCTGATGCAATTATCTTGTGCCCGCCTTCTGCTGTTTTTATACATTCTTCCACAGCCTGCCCGAAAACCTCCATATCCATGCTCTGTATGGAACTGTTTATCACCCTGAGCTCTTCTTCAAAATATCCCATCCCTGCCTCCAGTCCTGGCATGACACACCACAGGGGGGCTTATGTGCCACTCTGGATGCTGCCGCCATAGCCATAGTTTTCAAATACAATTACACTTAGTGCCTCTTTTAACTCAAGACGCCCTGTATCCACAAGCCCCTGTCCTTTCCTGCCTTCTGGCAGTGACAGCGAAACCACCTGCAGGTTTACTGTAAATTCATAAAGTGCATACAAGGTAATAAGACTGCTGCACTCCCTGCTGCTTATCCTATGGAAAAAACATGGTACACCACTGCCTGTATTTCCTGGTACTTCCACACCTGCACTGTCCATTCCAAGGACCAGTACCCTGTCTGCCTTTTTATGTGATACAAGCCAGCTTAAGTTCTCTGTTGCGGTTTCCATATATACAGCTTCCTTATGTGGCACCAGTACCACCTGCGAACGGCTGGATAGGGAATATTTTTCCAGAAGTGAAAGCCATAACCCCCTGCCTTCAAGCGCCAGTGCAGCCTTTTCTTCCAGAAGCTTTCCTGTCATGTTTCCCATCCCCCTGCTTCTTCAAAATAATAAAGACCCATATAATATGCTGCACATACTGAATCATAGTCATCCCATGCATATGCTGCCAGTGACAGCCATATTAATGCATGCAGCAGTTTTATTTCTTTTTCATCTGCATCTTCTTTTACAAGTCCCAGGAACAGCTTTTCTGTTTCCCTGAATCCATTTGTTTCTATGTCTACCTGCACACTGTCCTTATCAAAATGCAGCCTGAAATTCCCCATATTGAACTGGTCATAATCCCCTGCAATGGAATAATAAACTTTAGCCCAGTCATATGCAGGGTCACCATAAAACTTTGTATGCCCAAAATACCCCCTTGGGTCAACCAGTACTATTTCCCCGTCTTCACGGGACATCATATTGGAAAATGTACAGTCACCATGTATAAAACAGAACTTTTTTGCTTTTATGCTTCCTGCTTTCCTTGCAAGCCCTTCCATAAAGCAATATGCATTATGGCATTTCTTTCCATTGATATTTATGTATTCCTGGCTTGTAAATGGCACCACACCTTTTATTTTTGTGATACGCTCCAGGGTTTTATCCCTGTATGTTTCCATTGTGCTTGCTGTATCAGCTTCTTTTTCCCCAAGGCTGTGCAGTTTTTTCAAACTGTCTGCAATTTTCCTTACTATCTCTTCCTTTTCTGTAAGTGGCAGTCCTTTGCAGCTATATATGTTTTTCCCATTTATCTTTTCCATCGCTAAAGGCTCAAAAGAATATATTTCTGGTATATTTGTATATCCAAGACGTACTGCTTCCTGGTACCATTCCCTTTCTTTTACAGCAAGCCCCCTGCCCTGCGCATTAATGCCTTCTTTATACAGTTTCCCGTCCTGCTCCCACATCCTGTTAAACGGGCGGCATTTTGGATGTGCTGTCTTCTGGTACTCTTCTAACAACCCATATTCCTTTGTACTTACTATTACCTGTGTTTTAAACGGTATGTCCCTTCCTTGCAGCCACTTTACAAATTCACCATCTTCTGGCACCCCGTTAAGCACTGCTTTATCCATAAATAAGAAATGCCCTGCAACACCATATTCTTTAGAAACTTCTTCTTCAAATACACCATTTTCATATTTCCACCGGCATGCAAAATCTCCTGAAAGCCCCACATAATTACCATTATCTTCTGGGAAAGCATATCTGTCTGCAAGCACAAGGTCAGACCAGATTAACATAAAAGGTGTATTTCCTGGCATAAGCCCTGCTGCTTCTGCAAGCCCGCTGCATGTTCCTTTATGGCCTGATGCATTTACCAGCTGGAAATCTGCTTCTGCAAAAGTTTCCAGGTACTTTTCCAGCACATCATATTTATAATCCCCGATTATAATGAATTTCTTATCCGGGTACTTTTCAAAAAGATGGAACAGCATTGGCCTGTTTCCAACCGTAACCAGGCATTTCGGCTTGTTTTCTGTAAGATATCCAAGCCTGGACCCTCTTCCTCCTGCCTGCACAATTATATATTTTATATCCACCTTAAGCCCTCCATCTGGTAACTAAATCCCGGATACTCCAGGAATTGCCTTTCCTGCCAGCCAGCTTTGCTGCTTTCCTTAGTATCCTAAAACAGCTCCTGCCATCTGTATATTTCCACATCCTTGCACATAGCTTTTTCCTGCCCTCTGCATACTGCACTGTCTTTGCATTTCCAGAGAAACTTTCCTTTATGGCCGCCATAAATCCTTCCATATCACAGGCACGTGCTTCTGGCATATAAGTATCATATTCAAAATAACAGTCCCTTGTATCCCTGCTGTATTCCTCGATATCATATGTAAAAAACACTGTTGGCCTGTCCAGCAGCAGGAAATCCGTATACACAGAGGAATAATCTGTAGCAAGCATGTCTGCCAGCCCAAGCAGGCAGTAAGTGTCCACATCCGGCATAATATTTATTATGGCTCCTGGGTATGAAACACCTGCAAACCTTTCTGCCAGCATGGATTTAGGATGCAGCTTTGTACAGAAAACATATCCATTTTTTATAAGGAAACCACTGAACACTTCCAGGTCCATAACTTCAAAAAACTTAGCCTCAGACTGGCGGAATGTTGGCATATACAAGATAATTTTCTTCCCTGCATCCCTTTCCCTTTTTATTCTTTTTACAGCTTCCCTTTCCTCATTTGTGTAAAGCATGCCTGGAAACTTCCCAAGAAGCACATCATTACGTGGGTAGCCGTCTGTGATTACATGGTTCCTGCTTACACGGAATGCCCTTGCAAATATCCCTGCCATCATATCTGAAGACGCAAGCACATAATGTGAAGGTTTCTCGTCTGACAGCCTGCGTGGGAAATATTTCCACTTTTCCCACAAATTCTTAGGATGCCTTACTTTATCAAAGCGGTTGTCATAATTAATCCTCTTATTGCCTGTGCCATGCCACAGGTTTATTTTTACTGCACCGCCACTTTGCCAGAAATTTATATCTTTTGAATAATTGTCAAAAAAATATACCTTTGCCCTGAGTGCCAGCAATATACCCTTCACTGAATGGTAATAATATGCCTCATAGCCATTCCTCATAAGAAAAGAGGCAATACCCTTGTTATGCGTTACCCACACAGGGCGTATGCCCAGCCTCTCTTTATGCCTGCATGCATACAGGTATAAATACCTTGGGTTGTCTGCAAAACGTTTGCCAAAACTGCTTCCAAAAAGCCACAGCCTCCTGTCCCCCGACACCAGGAAGGACAGCCAGTAAACTGGCAGGAGCAGGAGCTGCCCCCAGTATCCAAGCCAGTTAATTATCTTCATCTGCCATTGTCCTTCCTCCATAACCCGCAGACAGGCACTTATATATCCATACCTGCCATATTCTGCTGCCTTCTGGCGATATTTACCACATAACAAAAATTATGTCATAACAAATTCTTTGTTTATTATAGTCTTTCTGTCCTGTATTGTCAATTAAAAGATTAATTTTATACAGGTGAAAAATAATTCCAGTTATTTTATCGGCTTTTGGTGCCAGATACTTTACATCCACAGTATGCAGATGTTTTGTAATACACATAATTTTTGTTATGTTGTATTCCTCTAAGCCCAGTAAATACGGGCTTTTTTACATTTATATTTTTTTAATCTTTGCCGGGTTTACTCCAGGTTATACCTGTCCAGGCATTCCAAGCACAAGCCCCATACTGTCAAGAAGCTTCTGGTGCTCATGGCTTGTTGTTTTAATATATCCCCTTGTTGTTTCAATATTACTGTGTCCAAGTACATCAGCAAGTTTTGCTATATCCTTACCAGCCGCATAAAATTCCTTTGCAAACAAATGGCGTAAATTATGCAGGTACACTTTCCCTTTCTGTACACATGCATCTTTACTTAACATCTTCATTTCTTTCCAGACATTGCTCCTGTCAACTGCTTTCCCGCCAGAAGTACAAAACACAACACCTGAAACAATCCCATTTTCTTTTATATACCTTTGTAGTTTTTTCCTTAGCTTCCCAGGAAGCAGTATTACACGCTGTTTACCCTTGCAGTAGATTTCCACAACACCTTCTGCCACGCTTTCCATTGTAACACCTGGCAGTTCACTTATCCTCATGCCCGTTGCACATATTGTCTGGAGTATCATAGCAAGACGCTTCTTACCCTTTTTCAGTGCTGCCCTGACAAGCCTTTTATACTCCTCCCTTGACAAATCCCTGCTTTCAGGCACAAATGCCTCCTTCTGTATCCTGTAAGTCCTTACCCTCAGGTCATACCAGCCAAGATACTCAAAAAGGCGGTTTGCTGCAACCAGGAAAGAATTAATGCTGGTAAGCTTATATCTTTTCTTTTTCCTTAAATAATCCTTATATCCAACTACCAGCTTTTTTGTAACCTCCCTGTTTCCTGCATATTTGACCAGTTTTCTTAAATCACGCATATATTTTTTAATAGTAAGTTCAGACTTCTCTTCCTCAAATAAATATTCCTTGTATCCTGAAAGTATCTCCTCTGTAACAAAACGTTCCATCTTTATCCCCTTTCTGCTGCTGCCCATCCCAGTACACAGCTATACGGTAAAAAATATTATGCTGCACAATGTTAATTTCCCATTATATCTGTTACCAGTAACTACATCACAATACAACAAAAATATTTTACCTGGCAATATTAATTTTATATTTTCATATTATAGATTATACAGATTTTCATGTATATACCTATATAATGTTACAGAAACAATACCATTGTTTCCAGACAGCAATTAAAATTTTATATTATTTATTAATTCACATCTATTTTATACAACAGCAATTTTAAAAGCCAGATATACCACAACAAACTGGCTGGACATAAAATTTGTCTTCTCCAGTAAGCTGTGGTATATCTGGCCTTATAGTATTACTCTGTATCTGTAACAAATATTCACACTCTTTTTTCCAATGTATAAACTCCGTCTGTCACCTCTTTTACAGTATAATTACCTGTTTCATCACCTTTAATAGATTTATTTTTTAAAATATCATCAGCCCTTCCACGTTTAAATCCAAATTTGTTTACACCATCAAATAATAAAGCATTTGCCCATGAATTCATTGAAACTATGTACATATCACAAAGCCTGTTTATATATCCTGGTTTCCTTTTTCCCTCTACTTTTATCTCAACTGTATAGTCATCAATCTTTTTTATACCACTTATATTTTTTACACGGAACTTAAATTTTTTATCAGACTGGATAACATACAATGCAATATTTTCTGCTTTCTTTTTGTAATTTTCACTTGTAATTTTTCCAAGTTTATTATAATTTGAACCATATGATTTAATTACATCATTTATAACTTTCTTTGTAGTCTTACCTTTAGTTTTATAATTTGTCCCATATGCAAAAAAATAAACAAATAAATCTTTTTTCCGTGGATATTTATCTGTAATATAATCATACATTTCCTGCTTATAAAGTGAACATACCCATTTATATTCTTTCTCAATTACAGGTCTTATAATATTTTTTTTGATAAGTGCTGCTGTACGTTTATCAGGTTTTCTAAGCTTTTTTGATATCTTCTTCTTCATAGATGGTATATTCCTGGTACCATACCGGTATTCTTCAAGCCCCACAACAGGAAGCCCTGCTATACTTCCGCTTCCAGTATAGCCAACATCTGCACGCAGGTAATAATTAAATATTAAATCATCTGCTGTTATTTTGTCTCCTGAAACATTTTCTGCATCTTCATTAATCTTAATTTTGTATGTTGTAATATCCCTTTTTTTATCATAACTATTTGTAATATCTTCATTTATGCATTTTCTATCTTTTATATTTCCAATCCCTGCATAACACAAATCAAGAAGATATTTATCAGCTGTTGTACTATAATTAAAAGGTGTAATATTTTCTGTTATATCACCTTTGACAACAACTTTATCTTCCAGTTGTTTTCCTTTATCTTCTGGATTTTCTTCTAAATCTTTCTCACCTGCTTTTCCTTTAATTTCTGAAATTTCTTCTTCTGGTTTCCCATCCTGTTTTTCTTCTTCATTATTCTCACTACTATCTTTTGTATCATCTGCTGTAGCAACCACTTCATCACTTTGTACTGTATCATCATTAAGATTTCTGGCAAGATTATATACACCTGCAATAAGCAATACAAAAAGGCATATATAAATAACCCCTGTAGCAAATAGTTTTTTCATAAAGCAAGTATTCCTTTCATAGTTATAAACAACTTCATAAAATTTTTCAATTAATACCAGAATAAAACAGTTTACAGGCTTGTTCAATTATAATGCTACGACAAAATATACTCCTAATCTTTTTATATTTTGTACATTTGACAAAACACTACACATTTATAATTTGTCTAAAAAATATATCTGGGTACAGCACACTATATGTATAATCTTATACAAATTAATACGGTCTCATATAATAAAACAACTTTTATACATAATTTATATGATTGTCCCATATCTATATATGAATAAAATATAATAAAAAAACTGGGAGGTTTAATGAAACCTGTATTGAAAAAGACCAAAACGCCAAAAAAACTTCCTGTATCATGTAAAATCACCTTATTTTTTGCTATTATTGGCATTATAACAGGCTGTATAACAGGGAATTTATTAAAAGAAAATTTATATTCGCCCCTTATAACTATTTACAATGAAACCATAAACAATATACCTGGGCTTGACATTGACAAATCAGATATTTTCCTGCTTGCAATTAAAAGAAATGTAAAACTATTTATACTATTATATCTGTTTTCACTCACCAATTTGTGGACATATTACTATTGTGCATTTTCGCTTTACACAGGATTTACCAACGGGCTTCTTCTTGCATTTAATATTATACTTCATGGAATTAATGGCACAATACGTTTTTTATGCTATTTATTGCCACAGGCACTGCTTTTTATTCCAGTATACCTTATGATAATTGCACATTGTGACAACTTCCATAATATATTTATATCATGTACCAGCAGCACCCCATATGACAATACATATAATTATTCTACAAAGCAAAAAAAGGGAAAGCTGGCTATACAGCAATTCCCTTTTATAATATTATGCCTGGTATTTATAACTGCGGGCAGTTTTATTGAAGCAAACCTTAATCTCCCACTTGTAATATGGTATATGGGGCATATTATATAATCATCCTGCTATACCGCTTCCAAGCTTTCCAGTATAAAGCTGGTAATATTTGCCCTGCTTTTCAATAAGCTCATCATGCGTGCCCCTTTCAATAATGTGTCCTTGTTCAAGAACCATTATACAGTCACTGTTGCGTACTGTTGAAAGGCGGTGCGCAATAACAAATGTTGTCCTTCCACGCATCAGTCTGTCCATACCCTTTTGTACAAGTTTCTCTGTCCTTGTATCAATCGAACTTGTTGCCTCATCAAGTATAAGTGCTGGAGGGTCTGCAACTGCTGCCCTTGCAATGGCAAGAAGCTGTCTCTGCCCCTGGCTTAAATTAGCCCCGTCACCTGTAAGCATTGTATTATACCCATCAGGAAGCCTTTTTATAAAGCTGTGTGCATTGGCAAGTTTTGCAGCTTCCATAACTTCTTCATCTGTAGCATCAAGTTTGCCATATCTTATATTTTCCATAACAGTGCCTGTAAAAAGGTGTGTATCCTGCAAAACTATTCCAAGTGACTGGCGCAAATCCTTTTTCTTAATTTTATTAATATTTATGCCATCATAACGTATCTTTCCATCCTGTATATCATAGAAACGGTTAATAAGATTTGTAATTGTAGTTTTACCTGCACCTGTTGCCCCGACAAATGCAATTTTCTGTCCTGGTTTGGCATAAATTTCAATATCATGCAGAATTATTTTGTCATCATTATAACCAAAGTCAACATGGTCAAATACAAGGTCTCCCTGCATCTTTACATAAGTAGTTGTATCACTGTCTTTATGGTAATGTTTCCACGCCCACATACCTGTACGTGCTTCTGATTCTGTAATACCACCCTTGCCGTCTTCTTTTGCATTGACAAGTTCAACATATCCATCATCAGTTTCGGGCTTTTCATCAATAAGCTTAAATACCCTGTCAGCGCCTGCAAGTGCCATTACTACAGCATTGAGCTGCTGGCTTATCTGGTTTATTGGCATACTGAATGATTTATTAAATGTAAGGAAACTTACAAGTGAACCAACAGTAAATCCATTTACCCCGTTTAAGGCTAAGAAACCTCCTGCAATAGCACATAATACATAACTTATATTGCCAAGCTGCGCATTAACTGGCATAAGTATATTTGCAAATTTATTGGCATTGTCGGCACTCTCAAAAAGCTGGTCATTAAGTTTGTTAAATTCCTCTTTACTTTCCTCCTCATGGCAAAATACCTTAATAACTTTCTGCCCTTCCATCATTTCCTCAATATAACCGTTCACTTTTCCTATATCTTTCTGCTGTGCAAGGAAATATGAACCACTAAGCCCTGCGAGTTTCTTGGTTGCATAGAAAGAAACACCAATCATAAGCAGTGTAATAATAGTAAGTGGTATACTAAGTATTACCATATATATAAATACACTGGCAATAGTTACCAGACATGATATAGACTGTGGTATACTCTGGCTTATCATCTGGCGAAGTGTATCAATATCATTTGTATAAATTGACATAATATCACCATGTGCATGGGTATCAAAATATTTTATAGGAAGTGATTCCATCTTTGTAAACATTTCTACACGCAGCTTCTGTAATGTCCCCTGTGTCACATATATCATAAGCCTGCTATATAAAAATGTACCAAGTATGCCAGCCCCATAAAATGCTGCAACCTGTAATATTTTGGTTAAAAGCCCTGAAAAATCAGGGTCAGCTGCCTTTGTAAGCGGTATAATATAATCATCTATAAGTGACTTAGTAAACATTGTACCCTGTGCACCTGCAAGTGCACTTACTATAATTCCTATAAAAACAATAATACAGTGAAACCAGTAATATTTAAAAACATATTTCATAATACGCTTAAAAAGCTTTCCTGGATTTTCAATCTTTGGCCTGGGGCCTCTTCCCCTTGCACCTGGACCCTTTGGCACTGGTCCCATATTTTCTTTACCTGCCATATTTTACCTCCTTGCTAAATGAAAATTTACCATATGCCGGATTAATTATTCCAAATATTACTCATCAAAGTCACCACTGCCGCTCATCTGTGATTCATAAACGTCACGGTATATTTCATTACTTTCCAGAAGTTCCTCATGTGTGCCAAAGCCGTCAACAGCGCCATCTTCCATAACGATTATCTTGTCACAGTCTTTAATGCTTGAAATACGCTGTGCAATTATAATCTTAGTAGTACCTGGTATTTCCTCAGCAAATGCTTTGCGGATTTTACTGTCTGTAGCTGTATCTACAGCACTTGTAGAATCATCAAGTATAAGCACTTTTGGCTTCTTTATAAGCGCCCTGGCTATACAAAGACGCTGTTTCTGCCCGCCTGATACATTAGTACCACCCTGTTCAATATATGTGTTGTAACCATCTGGCATTTTATTTATAAATTCATCTGCACAAGCAAGTTTACATGCATGTATACACTCTTCTTCTGTTGCATCTGCATCACCCCATCTTAAATTATCAAGAATAGTACCACTGAAAAGCACATTTTTCTGTAATACAACCGAAACTTCATTCCTAAGTGTTTCAATATCATAATCCCTTACATCAATACCGCCAACCATTACTTTACCATCTGATACATCATAAAGCCTGCTTATAAGGTTTACAAGGCTTGATTTAGCACTTCCTGTACCTCCGATTACACCAATCATCTGGCCTTGTTCTATACTTATATTAATATTTTTAAGCACTGGTGTTTCAGCATCACTTTTATAACTGAAACTTGCATGTTCAAACTTTATTCTTCCATCTGGCACATGCATTACAGGGTTTTCTGGATTTATAATATCCGCCTTTTCCTCAATAACTTCTGCAATACGTTCTGCACTCGCCATGCTCATAGTAATCATTACAAATATCATAGAAAGCATCATAAGGCTCATAAGTATATTCATGCAGTATGTTAAAAGCTGTGAAAGTTCACCAGTAGTCATTGAGCTTCCTACAATCATTTTAGCACCAATCCAGCTTATTAAAAGTATGCATGAATAAACTGCAAGCTGCATAACAGGCCCGTTCAGCGCAATAAGTTTTTCTGCTTTTATAAACATATTGTATATATTGCCGCTGGCTGTCATAAACTTGCTTTTCTCAAACTCTTCCCTTGAGTATGCCTTTACCACCCTGATTGCAGATACATTTTCCTGTACGCTCTCATTAAGTGCATCATACTTTTTAAACACCTGTTTAAAATATTTCATAGTAAACTTAATAATTATACACAAGATAATACCAAGAATAAATACTGCACCCAGATATATAAGTGCAACCCTTGCATTTACATAAAATGACATTGCCATTGCACATATTAACGAAGCTGGCGCACGCATACACATACGCAGTATCATCTGGTATGCATTCTGTATATTCATTACATCTGTAGTAAGCCTTGTTACAAGCCCTGATGTACTAAATTTGTCAATATTTGAGAAACTGAATGTCTGTATATTTTCATACATCGCCTTCCTTAAATTCCTGGCAAAGCCTGTAGACGCCCTGGCGCCGTATTTTCCACCCATTACGCCTGCCCATAAACTTATAAATGCAGTAACTACCATTAAACTGCCCATAAAGTAAATATGGTTCATATTTCCAGCTTCTACACCATCATCAATAATGGATGCCATCATTAATGGAATTATTGTTTCCATAATAACTTCCAGTATCATAAATACAGGTGTAAGCAAGGAGTCTTTCTTAAATTCTTTAATATGTGCTGCTAAAGTTTTCAGCATATTATTCCTCCATTCCTGCGCCATTAATTAATACAGGACAAGTGCAAATGACGCTAATCCACAGCCTGTTACAATTATGCCCCACTGTCCATATTGCCTTTAATCCTTAGTATATAACTTAAAAGAAGCTGTTCTTCTTCTTCCGAAAACCCAGCCATAACTTTTTCATATACCTTTTTTGAATTTTTCTCCATTTCATCACGCAGCTTTAACGCCTTTGGTGTAAGTGTAAGTTTTTTAAGCCTTGCATCATATCCTACAGCAGACCTCTCAACAAGTTTCTTTTGTACCATAAGGTCTATAATTTTTGATGCGGTTGAACGTGTAATTGACATTTTGCGTTCAATATCTTTCTGGAATACATCTTCTCCCTTTTTATCATATATGTAATCAATAATCCATATATTCATACGTGTAATGCGTTCTTCACTATATACACTTCCAAAGACCAGGTTATCAAATTCCTTACGTATAAGATTGGCAACACAGCAGATTTCCTTGTCTACAGATACATATTCCATACTTCACCCCGCTTTCTTATACAAAGATATGTTTGAAAATTAAATATTCCACAAGTTATGTGGCTCTGGCAGTTCCAAATGTTTACCCAAGGCAGCACGTTTGCACTTGGATGGGATACGCAATGGTGCATAAAATCTGAAAATACCAGATTTAAGCACCAGCGTCCCCATACAGCTGCCTTTTGGTAAAACATTTGGAACTTGCCAGAGTAATATAAGCTTTGTGGGATTTTTAATTTCCAAACACAACCTAATACTATAACAGACATGTATACTTTCCTTTAAATATAATATAATTCTTTATTCCCAAAAACAAGTATAAGCAATTATTCCTTAAACAACAGTCTAGTATATACCTGCTTGTAACTATAATAAAGCTGTCTGATATAGTATTATTATGGTGGTACATTTGTGCACTATCTGGATTTTATCAGAACAATACACTTTTGTACAAACTAATTATTATAATAGTTCAATGCAGAACTGTCCGTAAGCAAACAGTCCGATTTCAAACAATAATATCAAAAGAAAGAATATAAATCAATAAAATTTATATTCTTTTAACATTTTTATACATAATTTACACAATTTGTATATATTGATATTCTAAAGAAAAGCACCTCCGAAGAAATGCTTTATTTATTTTTCAACATCTTTTGTAAATAGAGTATATCTTTTGGTTCCTGGACTATATGCATTTTTCTATGGCAATTAGGGCATAAGGCCACTGTATTGTCAATACTATCTGCTCCTCCTTCAGATAACCACATAACATGATGTATTTCCAAATATGGATTCCCATCTTTGTCCAAAAAGGGTGCTATTTCCCCACACAATTCACAACATTGGCCAGCCCGCCTTTTAGCATAAGCAGAAACAAGTGCACTTCTCTTGTATTGCTTTGTTTTTGTTTCTCTTACTTCTGGATTCTTTTTAGAAAATCTTCTTGCCAGTTCCTCTAATTCCTGCATTGGCATCTTCTGGGCAAATTTAGTTAATTCCTCATCAGAAGTATGAATCTTATCAATTTCATGGATATACTCTGATAATTCAGATTTAAACCGCTCAAGCCTGCATGAACCTTGCATATTCCCGTTATAACCATTCTTCCTAAGATTACCAAGGGAAAGATGCTGTAATAAAAAATATTCACATAACCGCTCAAGCTCAATGAATGGACCATCATAAACCATCCCAGAACCAGAATACGCCGAATCATCAATAATACTGTCTTTCCTCCACACATCTGTCACTTTGCATTTCCAATGTATTGCCTTAACCGGAGCTGCTTCATACAGATATACAATATCTCCAATATTAATATTAGTCAAATTTATATTCTGTACCCATTCAATCCTGTCAAGGTTATGGAGAGCATCATTGACTCTAAATGCATCTTTCCCTTTTTCATTATATGGCAATATCCATTCTGTCATACTTTAAATCCTCCTTTGTCAATTTGTTTATGTGAGTATAACACGAAGCCCATATTATAAGGCACAGATGTACTTCTGTTTCTGCATAACTGGTACTTCCTGGCTTTAAAGTAGTAATAGAAAAATTCTGCTTATTAACTTTTATTTAAGGCATTTTTTCTTAATTCTGCACCTATGTACCTTAATCCACCTTATAAATCTGGCAGGATTACGGCTACATTATTTCAAATGAAACATTATTTGTCTGGAACCACCTTTGAACTGCTATATCCCATGCATTTTCAACTGATTTATCTAATGTAAAACTACTGTTATATATTCCTGTTACAACACATAATGTACCATTCTCATATCTTAGCTGCATATGGAGTTCTGGTTTCTCCTGCAGGTATTTTTCATAAAAGCCACTGTCTTTTAAAAATATATTTGCTGTTTTACTATCTGCTTTTAAAGATACTTTAAATAAATCTGGTGTTTTCTTTCCTTTGATATACCCAAAGAAAACATGTTTAACTTCTTTCCATCTTACAAGTTCCGTATAATTGCCTGTTTCATCTATAATATCATTATTTTCTGGTTCTTCACTCTCCATTTCACCAATATACCAGTTTTTGTTTCTTCTGCCATTTAATACAAGTTTTGCATATGTAAGAACTTCTGCTTCCTCTAGTAAAAAGGCATCAAATGCATCTTTTAGGAGCAGCATTGACATTGTAATTTTGATATCACTTATTTTAATTAAATTCATAAAACCAGCCTTTCTGTAAATAATAATATCACGACAGATTGCCCTGTTACAATTAACAGTAACAGATAATGCATTTGTCTTAAATATAAATTATGCTTTGAAGCATGAAATGGGCCTGTGTCTGCGCACTGTCTGGCACAAGGCTTATTACAAGAATAAAACAGTGCAGAAAAGAGGAAGAATATGAAAAAAGATGCAAAAACAATGAAAGAAGTTGCTGAAAGGTGTACACGTTACTGCTCATGTGGAAAAGATGGCTGCGGATGTGGCACATCAAATGTAACAAATTCCACTAAAGAAGATAATATAACATGCCAGACATGTACACATTATGACCACTCTAATGTATGTGATATTGATTTATATGAAGAGATTGTTAAAAACCACAACCTCTAAAATACACTAAACAATAACAGGCAATAAAGCCAGAAGGTTCCCCATTGGTGCACTGTAATATGTACCAATGGGGAATTTTCCATGAAGCTGCAATATTAAGTAAAAATTATACAATATATGGTTTCTGTTAAAAATTTATATTTACTATATAATGTTATAATTTCCCTTAATACAACAGTTCATTTATATTTTGCCAGTTTATATATACAGCAAGTTTCCAAATGTGCATGGACAGATATTATTCCATAAAGGGGCACTTTAGCACCGCTGGCGTTTAAAGCCCGTTTTTAATGTTTCTGTGAAACTTTTGTTTCACAGAAACATTGGGCTTTTATGCGCCATTGCGTGGGCTAACGTAGCGGAAGCGTGCCCCTTGGAGGAATATATCTGTCCATGCACACTGGAAACTGCGTCCGTTCCCATAAACTGGTAAAATATAAATTTTACCTTCCTATAAATACAACAACTGACCTTGGTGGCACTACTGTTTTCCTTTGCAGTTCCATTCCACCCTTTTTATCCCTGGCGGTTTTCTGCCTTCCTTTATTCTTCTTTTTCTTCTTTACAGGTATATCATAAAACATATCATCATATGTTGTTATTGCAACATACCATTTTCTTCCAGCAGGAAGTGATGGCAAGTCAAAGGTTTTTGATTCCCAGTACATATTAAATATCAGGTAAATTATATCATCTGTGCCGCCTTCATTGTCATTAACATAGTCACCATTAAATAAAAGCCCCACCATCCTGTTATAATTAGAATAATCTGCACGCCATGCCTGTGTACCATGTATAGATAAACCAGGAAGACCATAGCCTTTAATATCTGACATTGGAAGACCTTGCGGCTGGTGCAGCACGGGATGTTCTTTCCTGAATAATATAAGTTTCTTCACATATTCAAGAATCTCTGTTTCACGCTTTGAATGTTTCCAGTTAAGCCACGTGACAAGATTATCATGGCAGTATGCATTATTATTGCCAAGCTGTGTATTTCCAAACTCATCACCCGCAAGAAGCATCGGCGTGCCCTGGCTGCACATAAGCATAAGCAGTGCATTCCTTATCTGCCTCATACGCTTAACCACTATAGTCTGTTTTCTTGACCTTCCTTCAGCGCCACAGTTCCAGCTGTAATTATAATCAGTGCCATCAGTATTTCTTTCACCATTGGCTTCGTTATGCTTTACATCATATGAAACAAGGTCCATAAGTGTAAACCCATTAACGTGTGCAACAAAATTAATAACTGAATAACCAGGTTCATTACGCTTAAAACGCCCAGCAAAGTTTCCTGTCATGCCTTCATCACTTTTTAAAAACTTTCTTATATCATTCATAAAACCTTCATTATATTCTGCAAGAAGCTTTCCAGAATTATTTATGCCCTGGTTATTAAGAAAATCATTATCCCAGTAAGAAGCAAGTATTTTGACACCAGACAGGACCGGGTCTGATACAACAGTTATACAAGGCAGTACCTCATTATTTATCCTGAAACCATCTATATGGTAATCAAGCACCCATTTTCTGAGACAGTCTGTCATAAGACACAAGTTAGTACCAGGTTTAAAATATATATCCATAAGTACTTCTATACCTTCTTTGTGAAAGCTTTTAACAAAATTCTTAAATTCGCACACAGGATTTCTCTTATCAGCAGAATAAGCTGATTTAGGAGCAAGGTAATATGTATTATCTGCACCATATCCCCAGTAATTTAACTTTATATGCTGGCTTTCACTGTTACTGCCATTCCTGGTATTATCTTCTTTAGCAACTGGTTCTGCATGGCTTATATGGTATAAAGGCCTTTCTTCTTGTACTTCATTAAATTCATAACATGGCAGCAAAAGAAGTGCATTAATGCCAAGTTCTTTCATATATGGTATCTTTTCAACCAGCCCCTTATATGTCCCTTTATGACGGACTCCTGATGAAGAATGTTTTGTATACCCTCTTACATGAAGCTGGTATAATATCACCTCACTAAAAGGCCTCCTTATCTGCCTGTCACCTTCCCAGTCAAAACTGTCAAAACATATTCCTCCACGCACCAGTCTTTTCTGGCTTTCTTCCATCACCTTTCCCCAAGTGGATTTGCCATGTATTATATGTGCATAAGGGTCTATAAACTCTTTCCCGTCTGCTTCATACATATACTCAAAATCCTGTGACAATACTTGCGCAAGGCTTCTACCCCTGCTGCCACTATTTATTCCTGTAATTGTAATAAAATAGACCCCGCCTCTTTTATATTCATCTGTAAGGGGTATTACACAAGCTGGTTCTTTCCTTCCAATATAATAGAATTTAAGTTTACAATCTTTTTCATCTGGAAGATACACAGAGAATTGTACACCTGAGGCTGCCATTATTACACCAAAGGACAATGTGTCACCTGGCTTAACATTAAAAAGCTTATTTTTCTTCTCCATTCTCCCTCCTTAGAATTATCTGCAATTACATAATCTGCTTCCATGACAGGAATCCTGCCATATAGATAGCAAAAAGCATTGAAGAAACAGCCACAGCCACATTATAAATCTTCGGATGCCTGTCCAGTATCTCCCCAAGAACCATAAACAGCGGAAACGCACATGACATATAACGCCCACCGCTTATAAGGAATGTCACTGAATAATTAATAATTGTATATACAAATAAAAATGCTGTATATTTCAGCGGATGCCTTCTAAGCCCGTAAAACATAAGTATTAACGCCAGCGCAAACAATATAAGTTCTGGAATCCATATAGATGCTGTCATGGTATTCTTTGTACTTTCTGCAAAAGCATACCCCCATATTTCTTTTAATGCATTTGTGAAATAAGTGGTGCTATGGTACCAGTGTTCTTCCTGGTACACCGAAAACTGGAACGGATTCCCCTCCACCCTGTAATTAATATAAAAATACACCAGATTTCCAACAGGAATAAGAAAAAGGCATATTCCCTTTGTAAAGAGAAGTTTCAAAAGCTCCTTCCCTTTTTTCTGTTTAAGCATTGAAAATGGCTTGTACCACACAAAAAATTCAATGCCTGCAACACCAAATAATAATACCCCTTGTACCCTGCAGAGAGAACATAATATACCTACAATACCAGCAGCAAGCCAGTAATGTTTTTTTACACAATAGAACCCTGCCATCATTGTACAAAAAAACAGGCTTTCTGTCATCATTCCACCAAAGAAAAATGCAAATGGATACACAGATAACAATACAAGAGACTTTCCCGCAATCCTCCTTCCATATTCTTCTGACAAAAGTGCATAGAAGAAACAGGCACCTGCCGTATAAGCCAGTGTTGAAATTATAAGACATACAAGTTCCCAGTCTGCAATTACAATATGCAGTAACCGTACCAGCCACGGATAAAGAGGGAAAAACACCAGGAACAGGTGCTCCCCGTCTTCTGTACAGCCAGCATAGCCTTTATCTGCTATATCTATATAGTTTGGTGCATCCCATCTGTTCCATGAAGAAAGAAAATCTGCAAAACTATATGTTGTTTCATCTGAAAATATATATAAATACACCGCACTTGCAATATACACTGCAAGCCTGAATAAAAGCGCAAGCACAAATATTTTAATAATATCATATTTGTTTATGCTTTCCCCTTTGTATTCTCTCTTTCCATTTGCAAATATTTCCAGCCTGCCATTAAACGTAATGCCTGACTGGTATATAAAACATAGAAACCATGCTGCTACAAATACTGCTGTAATTACTGTTAAAACTTCTGGCATACCCTGCTGCCTCCATAAACATTATACATTTTAAAAATTAATTATATATATTATACTATATTACTACATTTTTTCCTTTGATGCAAAACTTTAAATAGGAAAATTTATAAAAAAAGAATATTATCTTTAAAAAACCTTGCAAAATCGCTATTTTACTGTAAAATAGTAAAAGTTAGCAACAATATTTACAGAAAGGAATTATGTAATATGATACAGACAGCCAATATCACTCTGCGCCTTGGCAAAAAGGCATTATTTGAAGATGTTAATATTAAATTTACAGAAGGCAACTGCTATGGGCTTATCGGTGCAAATGGAGCAGGCAAGTCCACATTTTTAAAAATCCTCACAAATGAAATTGAACCAAGCAAAGGTGAAGTTATAATTACACCTGGACAAAGACTTTCTTTCTTGAAACAGGACCATTTCCAGTATGACAGTTATGTTGTGCTTGATACTGTTATTATGGGCAATGAACGTCTCTATGCAATAATGAAAGAAAAAGAAGAAATATATGCCAAAGAAGACTTTACAGAAGAGGATGGCATTAAAGCAAGTGAACTTGAAGCTGAGTTTGCCAATATGAACGGATGGGAAGCTGAATCTGATGCTGCCACCCTGTTAAACGGTCTCGGAATACCAACAGATATACACACCAAGAAGATGAGTGAACTTCCAGCCAATGATAAAATCAAGGTACTGCTTGCACAGGCACTTTTTGGAAACCCTGATATACTGCTGCTTGACGAGCCTACTAACCACCTTGACCTTGAAGCTATACGCTGGCTTGAAGAGTTCCTTATTAATTTTGACAATACAGTAATAGTAGTTTCACATGACCGTTATTTCTTAAATAAAGTGTGTACACATATTGCTGATATTGACTACGCCAAAATACAGCTCTATGCTGGCAATTATGATTTCTGGTATGAGTCCAGCCAGCTTATGATTAAACAGATGAAAGAAGCTAATAAAAAGAAAGAGGAAAAAATTAAAGAACTCCAGAATTTTATACAGCGTTTTAGTGCTAATGCTTCCAAATCAAAGCAGGCTACATCACGTAAACATGCACTTGAAAAAATCCAGCTTGATGATATGAAGCCTTCAAGCCGTAAATACCCATATATTGACTTCCGGCCTGACCGTGAAATAGGTAACGAAGTCCTTACTGTGGAACATATTTCCAAAACTATTGATGGCGTAAAAGTGCTTGATGATATTTCATTTATTATTGGACGTGAAGATAAAACTGCATTTGTTGGAAGTAATACTATTGCCAATACTACACTTTTTAAAATACTCGCAGGGGAAATGGAGCCAGATGAAGGTTCTTTTAAATGGGGCGTGACAACAAGCTTTTCATATTTCCCAAAAGATAATACAGAACTATTTGACAGTGATGAAACCATTGTAGACTGGCTTATGCCATTTTCACCAGAAAAAGACCCGACATATGTACGTGGTTTCCTTGGCCGCATGTTATTCCCAGGCGAAGACGGTATAAAGAAAGTAAATGTGCTGTCCGGAGGTGAACGTGTGCGTGTAATGCTCTCTAAAATGATGATACTTGGCTCAAATATATTAATTATAGATGAACCTACTGCACACCTGGATATGGAATCCATAACAGCACTTAACAATGGACTTATTAAATTCCCAGGAGTTATACTCTTCACATCACAAGACCACCAGTTTATACAGACAATAGCAAACCGCATTATGGAAATTACTCCTGGCGGGCTTATTGATAAAATTACTACTTATGACGAATATCTTGACAGTGACGAAATGGCACGTAAAAGACAGATACTTTCAGTACAAGCAGAAGAAAATGATTAAAACAACTGCCCCGGGTATGTCTGGATTACAGTCCAGACACACCTGGAACTTTTTATTATAATCCTGCTTAATCATTACTTGTATAAAGCAGCTTTTCTATTATAAATCTTGGACGTGCTTTCACTTCCATATATATTTTTCCTATATATTCCCCAATTACACCAAGCGAAAGAAGTATAAGACCGCCAATTCCCCATAGTGATATAACTATAGTTGTCCAGCCTGCAACTACACTTCCCATAGCCCATACTACAATAAAATAAATTAACATAAGTATACTTATTGAAAATATAAGCACACCTAATGTTGTAATCATCCTTATAGGTTTGACACTGCATGATGTAATACCATCTACTGCAAACGATACCATTTTCTTAAGAGGGTATTTTGATTCACCAGCAAAACGCTCATGCCTTTCATAATAGACAACATCTGTCTCATACCCAATCATAGGTACTATTCCCCTTAAGAACAGGTTCACTTCCTTAAACTGTGAAAGCCCCTCAAGAGCCCTTTTGCTCATAAGACGGTAGTCAGCATGGTCTTCAAGTGTATCAGCACCCATAATCTTCATAATTTTATAAAATGCATGTGCTGTCCCTCTCTTAAATACAGTATCTGTAGCTCTTGTAGAACGTACACCATATACAATGTCTTTTCCTTCAAGGAACTTATCAATAAACTGCTCAATGGCACCCACATCATCCTGCAGGTCTGCATCAAGGGAAATTGCTGCATCAGCATAATCTTTTGCTGTCATAAGCCCTGCAAGTAACGCATTCTGGTGTCCCCTGTTATGTGCCAGGTTTATGCCTGTAAACACAACATCCTCTTCATGCAGCTGTGATATTATATTCCATGTCATATCCTTAGAACCATCATTTACAAATGCAATACGGCTTTCACTGCTTATCTTTCCCTTTTCCACAAGCCCATGCATAATGCTTCTAAGCTGTTTTGAAGTTTCAGGAAGCACTTCCTGTTCATTATAACATGGAATAACAAGCCAAATGGTTTTAGCTTTCATATTGGTAATAACCTCTCTGATAGTTTTTATAATGAATATTAATATTAATGTCTTGTCAAGTGGATATTCACAATCCTCTCTGCCTGCAAACAGGCATTGGCTGCTTACCCAATAACAAAACAACTTCATTGCCGCAATACGGCAGTCTGTTATTCAAGCATACCGCCAAGTATTTTATTTACAAGACCTCCGTCAGCCTTGCCCTTAACCTTTGGCATAAGCACTTTCATAATTTTACCTTTGTCAGAAGCAGAAGGTTTATCAATAGAAAGTTCTTTAAGCACTCCATCTATTACTTCTTTTATCTTATTTTCATCCATCATTTCTGGTGCATACTCTTCAAGCACTTTTATAGTGTAATTACATTCATCTATAATATCCTGCCTGTCTGCAGGTGTCATTTCAAGAGTTTCTTTTGACTGTTTAATAAGTTTTAAAACAACCTGGTCTTCTTCAGCCTCTGTAAGTTCTTCCCTTTTATCAATCTGGGCATTTTTAAGTGCTGTAAGAAGGCTTGAAAGGACATTCTTACGCTCCTTGTCTTTTGCCTTCATAGCTGCCATCATTTCACCACGTACTACATCAATTTTACTCATTTTAATTCCTCCTTATATAATTGTATATATGTAAATTATACCCATAAAACCTATTATAACAAATATTTGTATAAAAGTTTATTAATTTTTGTTAAATTACCGCAAAACAAACGTGCCTGTAAACTGCATCTTGGCAGTCTCCAGGCACGCCAGCCATTAAGGACAATAATATATTAACTAACTATTAGTTACGGTATGTATATGTTCCTGATGGTGAATAAGTTGCTGTCCTTAAATCAGCTTTCTTAATATTTAAAGCAGATTTCTTAATAGTAAATGTAAAGTCTTTTGAACTTCCGCTAGATAAAGAAAACTTCTTATTCTTAAGAGTATATGTACCAATCTTCTTTCCAGTACTTGTCTTTATTGTGAATTTAAGTTTCTTCATTCCTGTAATAACTTTACCACTATTATTTAAAACACTTGTTTTAAGAACAAGGTTACCCTTTTTGTCATAAGACATCTTGTAAATCTGTACAGTTGCACCGCCATACTGTATTGATGAAGCGTATACCCTTGTCTCAGCATACTCATTCTTCTTTACAGATACTGTACATGTAAGAACCTGTCCATTCTCTGTTGTTGCTGTAACCTTTGCTGAACCTGCTTTCTTAGCACTAATCTTGCCTGAAGAATCTACAGAAGCAACGCTGTTATTGCTGCTTTCCCATGTAACTGTGCCTGTAGCACCTGAAACAGAAAGCTTGTCTGTAAATCCAGCTGTAATTGTAACTGCATTCTGGTTAAGTACAGCAGAACCTTTTTCCTGTGATACTAAGAATAAATAATTTGTATCAGTGTTAAAGTTAAGTGTTACTGTCCAGTCTGCTGGTGTAGGGTTTGTAAGCTCCCTTGAATGATAATATAATCCATACGCTTCAACATACATCCATGAATTAGAATCAGCTGTAAGAGTAATTGCATCAACATATGTACCATTCTGGTAGAATGAAACCATTCCACTTACCATTTCAGGAACAAACAAATCAACATATACTGTATTTGAATCAGACACTGCAAATGAATAAGTCACATCAGTATTGGCTGTTGCTGCACCCTGCTCTTCTACAAGAGTATTTTCTTCTGCCGCTTTAGTAGTTACAGGAGTATATGTAATACCGCTAACTGCAAGAACAGCAGCTAATGACACAGCTCCTATTTTTTTCATAGTATTTCCCGTTTTCATAGTACCCTCCATTCTGCGTTTAACTACGCAAACTATTTTTACGACATTAATAAGTATACCATAACTTATAATAAATCTACAAGCTATTTTTAATATTTTGTACACAATTTATTAATTCTATATATAAATTATACTATTAATAAACATATATTAGTTAAATTTTCCTTAATATATATGTAAAATTTTCCACTTTATATTCCGGCAAAAAAGATTTGTTTTCACAAGACTATTGTTCTATATTAAAACTAACTTAGTTGTCTGTCCTGCCATACCTTTTTCTGGATTTGATATTAAAAAAACACTGTTATTTATACAACAACAGTGTTCCTGGTAACTGAACTGGGCTACAAGGATTCGAACCTTGAAATGCTGGAGTCAGAGTCCAGTGCCTTACCGTTTGGCGATAGCCCATTAAATATTATATATATGCTACTAACACAAAGCACTTGCTTATTATATAATATGATTTCCAAGATTGCAAGCTTTTTTTTTAAAAAAAGGAAAATTTTTTAAAAAATATCCTAAAGCCTGCAAATCCAAGAAAAGTTATGTTTTCCTGTTTTATATATCCCTGTTCTGCAACAGAAGCAATTTCTTAACTATCATAAATGCCATAAATACAAATAAATTTACAAGGACTACACTTGCCCCCGCAGGTACAGAATAAATATATGAAACCATAATTCCTGCACAAAAGCATACAGTTGCAAGTATTCCTGATGAAACCATAACACTTTTAAAACTTTTGAAAAGCTGCATAGATGAAAGTGCTGGAAATATAACAAGACTTGATATAAGCATTGCTCCCATCATCTGCATGCCAAGCACTATAGTAACTGCAGTAAGCACTGAAATCATTGTATTATAAAATGAAACCTTTACACCTGTTGCCCTTGAAAAGCTTTCATCAAATGTAACAGCAAAAATATTGTGGTAACAAAATACAAATAATATAAGTACAGCAGCTGATAAGATTACACTTAAAACCACATCTTCCTGTGACATCGCCAATATGCTTCCAAACATGTAACTACATACATCTGTGGTCATGCCTGTTGTAAATGATGTAACTGTAACTCCTATTGCAAGTGCTGATGCAGACATTGCAGCGATTGCAGCATCTGATTTCATTACACCATTCTCATTCATCCTTAGCAAAATAACAGCAGCTGCTATAACTACTGGTATAGATAATTTTAATGGTACTATCCCAAAAGCTACTGCTATTGATAATGCCCCATATGACACATGTGACAGCCCGTCACCAATCATTGAATACTGTTTTAATACAAGGCTTACACCAAGAAGGGCAGCACATAGCGAAACAAGTATGCCAACAATAAAAGCCCTGGTAATAAATGGATATGACATCATCTGAATAATAACTTCCATAAAAATCCCCCTGCCGTCCTGGCGGTATAAATAGTAATATTTATTAATAAACAAGTCTTTTGAGGACAGCTTAACAATTTTAAATAAAAATTTTTGAATAATCTGACTCCATATATTCTGTTATAGTCCCATAAAAATACCCGCCTTCATTTATATGAAGTATTTTCCCTGCCCTTGTAACAGCATTCCGTAAATCATGTGTTACCATAACGATTGCCATTCCTTCTTTATTTAAGTCCTGCAGTATACTGTAAAGTGATGCTGCGGCAGCAGGGTCAAGCCCTGTAACTGGTTCATCAAGCACAAGTATTTTCTCAGCAGCACAAAGTGCCCTTGCAAGCAACACTCTCTGCTGCTGTCCTCCTGAAAGTTCTCCATAACACTGGTTCCTAAGATTTAAAATCTCCATCCTGTCAAGGTTCCTTACAGCCCGTTTTCTCTCTACAGCCTTAAAATAAGGCCTGCCTTTCATACTATTAAGGAAACCAGACATAACAACTTCCATAACACTTGCAGGAAAATGCTTCTGTACCTGTGTCTGCTGTGGCAGATAACCAACTGCACCATTTTTCAAGGTATCATGCAGTTCTACATGCCCGCTTACAGGCTTGATAAGACCTAATATTGTCTTAATAAGTGTACTTTTACCTGAACCATTTTCCCCTGCAACACATACATAATCACCCTGGTATACTTCAAAATTAAAATTTTCTAAAATCGGTTTATTGTCATAACCAAGCCCTGCCTGTACACATGATACAAGACATTTGCTATCTTTCATAGTATTACCCTGCCATCCTTTAATAATTTGAAAACCTTTTTCATTTTATAAGCCAGTGGCAGATTTGTCAAGCCCTGTTATTATATATTGTATACATCAAAAAAGAACTGCCTGTTACTTATTGTTATTCGTAACAGGCAGCCCCTTTATACAATGTACGGCTCCGTCCTCATAAAACTGGCCGTCTTCCATAATCTCTAGACTGATACTGATAAATGCATTTCCTTTGTCTGCTCTTCAAATAATAACAGGATTGCATCCACAACAGTATGGCAAAGACCTACAATATACTCACAGTCACGGCTCACGGCACTTTGCATCCTGGTATAGATTTCATGCATCCTCTGGACAAAGTTCAATATTGCACCAGGTTCATAAACTGTTTCCCCCAAACGTTTCCTTACTGCTTCTGGGCTGTGGACATAAGAACGGATTGCATGTTTCAGCTCCTCTTCATAAACACAATGGTCTTTCAATTTCCCAGGGTAATTAACATTATGCGGAAATGTAAAATAATCGGCTATATAGTGGACTATCACACCAAGATGCCTGCAAAAGTAACAATCTGCTCCTTTTCTTACATCAAAATGCGAAACCAGCTTACCGAGTTCTTTCTTTAGGATGTCAAAGGAATCCTCAAATGTATGCTTCCTAACAAAAAATGATGGAACACAGTCTGGTAATATACTACCTATATAGAATGAACCTTTATGACTTCCTATCAGCTCCATCCCCTCACTATTCATCAGATACCAAGCCAATGAAATATGGGATTTTTTTCGCATATCTCCCTCCTTATCCTGACAAATACGACACACATCGCTGTCTTCTTTAAGTGTTTTAATTGTAACACTTTTGTTTTAGATTTGCAATAGTTTTCTGACAATTTAACAAAATTTTCACAATAGAATATACAATTTCATACCTGTAAATATATATAGTTTTCTACTTATATGCTACTATATAATAACCAAACTGGCAAACCTTAAATCCAGACTGCTCCAAATAACCTGTATCCACCCCCGTATCCAATATATAAACGCCTGCTGTATCCAGGTTATTGTATGGGTCAAAGTCCATACAAAACCTTCCAAATGAACCCGCACTCATAAAGGCACTTGGATAATTATTATAAACAACAGTATCTATATATTCATCAACAGGAATTTTACTGTAAAACATAATCCTTGAATGTGAAACAGACGGGGTTATATATATTTTGCTATTTGAAGGCGTATTATCCATTGCAAAATCCATAGCCTCTTCAAGTCCTGTACAAAATGCATAGCCTGCCTCTTCATTATATAACTGGAAATACTCCTGGATAAAATTTCCAAACAACCATAAATACGCTGCTGCCGCAATATATATAAATTTATAACTTGTTAATTCTAAAATTTCATATAATCCATATGCAGCAATAAGTATAACTGGTATCATAAGACTGTTAGCCCTGTTTACATTAACTGTCACCATAAGCGTCAGAAGAAAACCAGCAAGAAACTGTATAAGTAACAAGATTTGTGGAACTTCATTTTTGGATTTAAAGTTTTTTATAACATTGTATATTACAAAAAACATGCCAACAATAAATAAAACAAGTGTAATCTTATAAAATATACCATAATCCTTATACACATTTGTAACCAGTCCATCTGTCTGGTTTAACATAATATTCCATATGTTCTTAAAATTATCTGGTATGTTTTGCAATGATATCTCACCTGAACGCATATACAAAAGTTTTGGTATTGAAATAAAACCAAGACGGATTTCATCTATATATCCTTTATTGACAAGCAGGAAAAGAAACAACGGCAGTGCCATTACTGCAAGCACTATACAAGATATTATAGTATACTTATTAATACCTGCTTTCTTCTTATAGGCTGCATATATTATTTCCAATAAAATTATAACTGGTACAAATGGCCATATAGTTGCATATGCATACAGTGACAGCCCATACATTATAGCAGACACAATATAAAACACCTGCTTGTCCATCCCTTTTATAAAAAACAACAGTCCAAGCACTAGAAATGCTGGAGCAAGGTTTGATTCAAGCCCCCATCTTGAAAGCATAATATGCCATGGCACAACAGCAAGAATAAACATACTTATAAGCCCTGCTTTCTCATTAAATAACCGTTTCATAAGCAGATAAACAGCCACAAGTGTAATTACAGCCATTATAAGCTGTGGCAGCCTTATAACCCATGTTTCCAGCCCAAACATTGCAATAAAAGGTATCATAAGGTAAGACTCCAGCACATTCATGCCACTCCCCCACGAAATAAAGTAAACTGGAAAACTATAACCAAATGAATCCTTTCCATAATGTAGCAGTGAATACGCTTCATACCCGGCATATGCCTCATCCTGGTTTATTCCGCCAGGAAGGCTTCCAAACTTATATACCCTTGCAAATATACCAACAGCCAGGATTATAAAAAATAACACAGTTGTAACATTAATTTTTGAAATAAACTTTTGTTTCATAATACAGCTATCCATCCAATCTAAAATAGTAATGTAATAATTATACACAAAAAAATTATAAATTCAATCTGCCAGCCTTGCTTTCCACATATAAAATTATTTATTTCCATAACAAATGTATATAAGTAATAAAC
>VSNJ01000239.1 GCA_009774235.1 Lachnospiraceae bacterium | reverse complement strand
CTTCATCAATCTTTGCTTCATCCAGCTTTGTTTCAAGAAAGAATTCTACTGCATAAAGTGCCTGCGCTACAAGCATCTCAAGACCATTTACTCCTGTTATGCCAATTTCCTTTGCCTGTGCCACAAGTTTTGTTTCAAGCGGGTTATAAATAACATCAGCTACTGCTTCACATTCTGGAAATTTATTTAAATCTACAGGACTTATATCACTCTTTGGATACATTCCTACAGGACTTGTATTAACAATTATCTTAGCATCTGTATGCTTTTCAAAACACTCATCATATGTAATTGCTGTTTCTGTTTTTATAATATCTACTACTACAATTTCACTTGCCCCCATTTTTCTTAAGACTGCTACTACAGCTTTGGAAGCACCTCCATCACCAAGCACAACACATTTTTTTCCTTCAGGATTAATATTATGCTGTTTTAACATATACATAAAACCTGAAAAATCTGTATTATGCCCGTAAAGTTTTCCATCTTTATTAACAATAGTATTAACTGCACCTATTGCTTCTGCATTTTCATCCATACCATCAAGAAAAGGTATAACATCCCTTTTATAAGGAATTGTTACATTAATTGCTTTAAAATCATGTTTTTCCATAAAACCTTTAAACTCTTCCCTGCTTAAAGGATGGATATTATATGTATAATCCGCAAGTTTTTCATGTATTTCTTTAGAATAACTATGTCCCAGCTTTTCACCAATCAGACCGTAATCCATTTAACCATGCCCTTTCTGCTATATATCTTATATTATACAGGTAAATACCAGGCAGCAATACTGCTGCCTGCTATTTACCTGCTATTTACCTGTTTTTTATATTGTTTATTTTGCATATCCATTTGGATGGTTTTTATGCCATTTCCATGCAGATTCAATAATTTCCTCAAGGCTTGCATGTTCTGGCTTCCATTCAAGTATCTTCTTTGCTTTTTCACTTGAAGCAATAAGCTTTGCAGGGTCTCCTCCACGGCGTGGTGACTCTACAGCTGGTATTGGATGGCCTGTAACTTTACGTGCAGTTTCAATAACCTCTTTAACGGTAAAACCTACACCATTGCCAAGGTTAAATACATCACTTTCCCCACCTTTAGCAAGATATTTAACCGCAAGTATATGTGCCTGCGCCAAATCTGTTACATGTATATAATCTCTTACACATGTACCATCTTTTGTATCATAATCAGTACCAAATATGCTCACTGACTCTCTCTGTCCATTTGGAACCTGCAGGATAAGTGGTATAAGATGTGTTTCAGGGCTATGTGCTTCACCTATTTCCCCGCTTTTATCTGCACCACATGCATTAAAATACCTTAACGCAACATAACGGAGTCCATGTGCAACACCTGTCCACTTCATCATCTTTTCCATAGAAAGCTTTGTTTCCCCATATGGGTTAGTTGGCTCTGTCTTATCTGTTTCAAGAATAGGTATGCTTTCAGGTTCACCATATGTTGCTGCTGTTGATGAAAATACAATCTTATCAACACCATGTGATACCATACTTCCAAGAAGCACTTTTGTACCATAAAGGTTATTATCATAATATTTCAATGGGTTTGTCATACTTTCGCCTACAAGTGAATTAGCAGCAAAATGTATAACAGCATCTATCTTTTCATTATCAAATATACTGTCTACAAATTCCCTGTTACGTATATCACCTTCGTAAAACTTAGCCTTTGGGTTTACTGCTTCAATATGCCCTGTTTCAAGGTTATCAGCAATAACAACCTCTTCACCTGCATCTACAAGCTCACTTACAGTATGTGAACCAATATAACCAGCCCCGCCTAATACTAAAATCTTCATAAAAATTCCTCCATTTCTTTATATAAATCCAGGATATATTATTCCTGGCATAAAACCACAGGACAAATACCAATATTAACTTTTACCATTTCTTACAGCCTTATAATCTCTTATAACCTTAAGTGCAGGAAGTACATTGCCATTATAGTCAAATAATGCCTGGTTTGCCCATTCATTACCACATGGACCAGGGTCTTCAATATATCCAAGGGATTCTTTTGTAGCCCAGCCTGAGCCAGATACAGGTATCCATCCAGGTTCCCAGTAATAGAAACCTCTGCCAAGACCACCAGACACAGCACAAATCCTGTCAAGAACATCTTTTATAAAATCTGCCTGCCCCTTTTTTGTCATTGGATACTCTATTTTATCAACAAGTTCCTGCCTTGTTGCCATGCCTTTGCGCTCTTCATCAGTTAATTTCTCATAATCTTTATAATCTTCCATTGTAAAGCCCATGGAAACCTCAGCTATAATAAGTTCTTTGCCATAACGTTTTGCAATATCATGCATATTGTTACTTAAACTGCTAAGTGAACCATGCCAGAAAGGATAGTAAGACAGTCCTATTACATCAAAGTCTTCACCGCCACGTTTTATATAATTATCAAACCAGCGGCGGTATAATGCATTATTGCCGCCATTATCGAGATGTATCATTATCTCTATACCAGGATTTACAGTTTTTACACCACGTATTCCTGCACTAACAAAACGTGCAAGGTTGTCATATTCTGGTACACGCCCTTCATAGCCAGCAGCATTGCTTTCGTCAAAAATCTGCCCGTCAGGCCATAACATACCATTGGAAAGCTCGTTGCCAGCCTGTACCATATCTGGAAGACAGTCATTATCCTTACATACATTTAAGACATCAACTGTGTAATTATACACAGCCTCTTCAAGTTCATCCACTCCCATATCTTTCCAGGCTTTTGGCTTAAACTGCTTACCCGGGTCTGCCCAGAAATCACTGTAATGTAAATCAAGTAATATACCCATTCCATGCTCTTTAGCCCTTTTTGCCAGCATAACCATTGTTTCCAGGTCATTTGTACCAGCTCCATATGGCATGCCCTGCCCGTCATATGGGTCATTCCAGAGCCTTATGCGCACAGAATTAGTCCCATATGCTTTGAGTATGTCAAATAAATCCCCTTCTTTGCCACAGTCATAATACTTTGCACCACATCTTTCTAACTCTATAAGAGTAGAAATATCCATTCCCTTGATAAATTTATTCATAAACAAGCCTCCCATTTTATCTTGTTGATTCTTTCAGTTCTACTTTATATCCAAGATAAGTAATTTCCTGCACTTTAATACCATCAAACAAGTCTATAAGTGTTTTGCAGGCAACCCTTCCAATCTCCTGTACATCAAATGAAAGCGATGTAATTGCAGGTATATTATGTTTCAGGAGCATACTGTCAAAAAATGATGCTATTTTAATATCAGAAGGAACTTTTATATCTTCCTGTCCCAGTTTGTTTAAAACAGCAGAACATATCGAATCATCCATACATATTATACAGTCTGCACCTTTAAGGAATATATTATCAACAGCCCTCTCAACCATTATATAATTATCCTGGTTTAAAAATACAAGTCCAGCAGGTACAGGTATATTAAGTTCTTTATATGCTGCCATGTAACCCTTAATACGGCTTCCTGTAACCATATGTGACTCACTTCCGCCTATTACTGCTATACGCTTAAGCTGTTTCATAAGCAGCATTGATGTAAGTTCTTTACAGCCTTCATAATGGTTATGCTCTATTTGTATAACATTATTATATCCAGACATTCCAATAACTACAAATGGGAATTCCTGTTCTAATAAAAGTTTTACTGCTTCATCTTCTATAAGGGTACGCATTAATATAACCCCGTCAACTTTTCCATTTGAAATTATGCGTTTAAGCTGCCCTAAATCATTATTATTGCAAACTGTTAAAATTATATCATATTCATATATAGAAGCCATCTCCTGAAGCCCTACAAGACAATTCTGGAAGTATGACATCTCCTCAAGCCCATAGTCTGAGGGCATAACTACTCCTATATTATATGTTTTGGATTTTGCGAGCCCTTGTGCTATGACATTAGGTTTATAATTATTTTCTTCCATGTACTCCCTTACCCTTTGCCTTGTAGCTTCACTTATACGCCCCTTTCCTGATATAGCACGTGAAACTGTGGTCTTTGATATACCAAGTTCCTCTGCTATATTTGCGATTGTAATATTCTTATTCACTCTAATATATCCCCCATAACAGCAGAATTATAACCGTGCCCTCTGCGCAATCGGTTGCCCTAACAAATAATTTACCAACTTTATGTTAATAAGTCAAGTAGAAATATAATTTTTTTACATAAACGCTTAATATTATAAGAACATGAAATTTATATAATTTCCATAAAACTGATATATTTATAAATATAATAATGCTAACCTTAATAAATAATATTTTGTTTAAACCTCATTAAGTAAGCCCTTTAAAATACACGCTTCTTAAGCGGTAGGTTTGATTCACCAGGGCTTACTTAGCCAGGCAGGAGTTTAAGCT
>VSNJ01000238.1 GCA_009774235.1 Lachnospiraceae bacterium | reverse complement strand
GGGTATTTAAAGAAAATATTAGATATTAATAAAGAAAAAATAGTTACAGAGGATAATTATAACGTGTATTACAGTTGTATCTGTTATGATTTAATTAACTTGCTTATTGAAAATAATGAAATTACCAAAGCAAAAGAATACATAGAAGAATTAAGTTATTATAATATAGAAGATATTGAAGATGAAGTAGATTCATATAATATCCAATGGCTTTTAATGGCAAATTATAAATTGTATTTGATAGAAACTTCTATAGATGCAAAAGAGGAATACTGGAAAAACTGTCTGTATTATTTTTCAATGTTTAACAAGGAGAAAAAATATCCAGAAAATATTAAAGAATTTTTAGTAGAACTTGCAGACCAACAGGAAGAAGATAAAGATAAGATAGAAACTGCTTTTAAATATTTAGATAGTACAAATACATTGGATTGCACAGATGTATCTGTATATTTCCTTGAATACATAATTAAAATTTGCGGAACATCTCCAGATAATATTTATTACTATATAAAAACACTTATATATTATAGCAGATGCTTATTTGATCCATATACAAAACCAAAAGAAGCACTGGATTTTTGTTTAAAAGCTAAAGCAATATATGAAGAAAACAATATAGATAATGAATATTTATATAATATAATATACAGAGCCCTTGAAGAATGTTATTCAGACAGTAACGGCAGCTATGAGGAAATAGCTGTCCAAGGAAATGAATGTAATTATTATTTAATTGCAGAAAAAGAGTCTAAAGAAATCCCTGTTGAAAAACAGATTGACATATGGAGAGATGCTGCTATTGGATATAACTATCTTGATAATTATATTATGGAAGAAAAGTGTTATATAAAAATTTTTGAAATATTTATGCCTGTATTTGGTAAATATAATTTCACAAGTTTTAGTAATTACGATAGTATTAAACAAGACCAGATAAATTGTTATATTAAACAAAGAAAATACAAGGAAACCAGGAATTTAGTAATGGATTATTACAATAATACTGTTATTTATTTTTTAGAACAGTCTGATAAAGAAGACATATATGCGGAATTTTTCAATGATGAATTTTATTGGTATTTAGGCCAGTGTGCAGAATATATGTATGACAGCCAGTGGTACAGGGAATCTTTTGTCTTTTATATTTTGTCTATAATTACTGCTGTGGATACTAACCAGGAAAAAAGCCTGTTTGATAATATAGAAAACTATATTTTGGGAAAATGGGATACTTTATTTAATATATTTTCAAACATTATTCATGGTGAGATTATAAATGAAAATATTGATATTATTACAAATATATACGAAGATTTAGTGCCTCTATTTGAAAAAGATATAAGATTACAGGAATTTCATACAGAACTAAAATGGTTTATTTCAGTATACCAGGATAAGGATATAGAATTTAAAAGATAATTATAAAATAACATGTAATATTAGCATTTTAGTGAATAAAACCATTTTTACAAATTGCTTTGGAAATTATGGTAGAATTTTACTAATACCAAGGAAAACAGTATTTATTGCCAGTCTGGTAATTGAGTTTTTATGTAATGCTGTGGGGCTTATGCAGAACATGGGTATTTAGATGAGTATACTCTGATATTCCAATATGCCCCATAGTAATAGTAAAATATTGTGCCATAACAAAAGAAAGGAGCAGTTTTAAAATGAGAGTACAGACAAAAACCATGTATAACAGTACAAGCAGTATATCCGAGGCAATAAAGAAAAATAAAGGTTTCCGTATATTAACTATTTATGATTGTCTGAAGAATGGGACAGGGGTAAATAAACTGGAGGTATCTGATGAATTTGGGGTGTCAAAAAGGACAATCCAGCGGGACATAGATGATATACGTGCGTATTTAGCAGAACAAAGGATAACAGGTGCAGGCAGTTTTATAATTATTTTTGATAAGAAAAGTGGCCGTTTTTATTTAGAAAGAGAAAAAATAATATTTGAGTAATAAAAAATCAAAAAATTTAGCGTATTTTATATTCAATTTCAAAAAGAAGGAGTTAATATGTTTTGTAAATATTGTAGATATGAATATCAGAATGATAATGTGAAATTTTGTCCTAGTTGTGGTAAAAAACTTAAAGATGAATCAACAAAAGTAGTTAGCTCAAATAGTTCATCTGTTAAACCAGAAGAACCTAAAGTAGTCTATTATGATTTAAGTGCACTTTGTATGCAATTTAAGTTTGATTCTTCATACTGTGAATTTGTGTGTCCAACAAATGAGACAAAATCTTCAAAATGCTCTAGTGCAATAAAGAAATTTAATATTGATAATAAGGAAAGAATATATCTTATATATGACACTACTTTTCTTGGATTATGTACACACGGATTTGCTATATGTTCCTCAGGTATTTATGGCCGTGATGAATATAATAAGAATTTTTATATAAAATGGGACAAATTTAAGTCATGTGTTTATAAAAAGAGTTTACTAGGAAATTTGAAAATTGATAATTTTGAATTTAGTATGCCAATAATTACTAGTGAAAATGACATTAAGTCAATAATACAAATATTTGATGCAATTAAAAGTTCAATTTAGAATATTAAAAATAAGTGAGGATTATTAATATGTTTTGTAAATATTGTGGATATGAATATCAAAATGAAAACGTGCGGTTTTGCCCTAGTTGTGGCAGAAGTTTAGAAAATGAAGTTATAGTTGTAGAGAATGTAGAACCAGAAGAAACACAAGAAGTTACACCAGTCCAGCAGCAAGTGGTGTATCAACAAGTGCCACCATTAAATAATATTCCAGTGAATACTAATGGTAATACTGCTAGTACTACAACTACTCAAGATCCGAATACAGGCCAGACAATTGTCTATGTTACAAATGAAGTTAAAAAGGATGAAGGTGGTTTTGCTGAAGAGGTTGGAAAAGGGTGTTTAGGTTGTCTTGGCTGGATAGTTATCATCTTTATAGTACTTGCTGTACTTGGAAGTTGCACTGTATAGGAGGTGGACATATATGAAATGTAAATATTGTGGCTATGAATATAGTAAAGGAGTAATAAAATTTTGTCCTAATTGTGGCAGTTCTCTTATAAATAATGAAGGTAATGGTTTTGAACTTAAAAAAGAAGCTGATGTAGTTAGAGAAAAATCTAATGATGGAAATGTTTCAAAGGAAGAAGTTGCAGCTACAGCAGCCACAATTCCAGAAAAAGATGGAAATATAATTAAAAGATTCTGGAGGAAATTTTATGATAATAGAGTTTCTATAGGAGTACTATTATCATTAATTTTAGTCTTCTTATTAATATTTGAAGAAGTTTCAGGTGTACCTGTTCATGATGTTATATTTGGAACAGATGATAATGATATTGAAGTAACAAATAGAAATACTGATAATCAATATGATATAGAAGAAATAAACTCTTTTGTTATAGATTATATTGAGTTCTATTTTCCTTATTTACATAGTATATGTGATCCAATTAGTAAACGTGATATTGAATTTTGGAAAAGTGAAGAGTTATCAAATGCTATATATGATATATTCATTGTGACAGTACACGCATCTATCACATCACTTGAACATATAGGTGAACAGAAGATAGATTATTCATTTCCAATTGGCATACTTAACAAAACAGAAACTTCATCTGAATCTCTTGAAAACACTGAAATTGAAATTTTCCCTTATAGTTTCTGGGGACAAGATAATAATTGTTTTAGTGAGATTGATGCTCTTGATAATCACTTAAAGAAATTAGTTAAATCCCGAAGAGATTTATTGTATTTAATATGTGAAAATCTTGAAGCCCAGTATAATGCAATGAAAAGTGATGGCATAGGTATTAGAGATTATTTGAATACTAAATCATATTATACTTTCTTAGGTAGTTTCTTATATGATACAACACAATTATTTTTTAGTGATACAGAGCAAACTTATCCAATTGATGATTTGCTTCATTGTATTGAAACAAATTATGATCTTATTTCAGATAAATTTCCTGGGATATGTAAAAGCTTAGATGATTATTATGATGAAGAAGAATATGTAGATTATGAGTAGTAGAATTCATCAGATGAAGATAGTGTTTATTATGATAAGTATAATGAAAAATATGACTACTATGATTATGATAAAGACACGTTTACATATTATATATGTAAATGGCAGTTATAAGAATGGCAGTGAAGCTGTTGGAAGGTTAATGTATGATTTAAGAATAAAAGTTTCCGTATGTTAACTGTTTATGACTGTCTTAAGTATAATTATTTTTAATATTGCTGCTATGTTCTTTGTAGCTTGTTCTTCTTGTGTAAGTTTGTTTAGTTGATGTTTTGTTTTAATTAATAATTTTCTTTAAAATAGATAAATATTTTTTATATTAAAATTTTGTTGTAATATTAATTGATTTATGATATAATATGTATACATAAGTGTAAAAAACTTATATAT
>VSNJ01000237.1 GCA_009774235.1 Lachnospiraceae bacterium | reverse complement strand
GATAAAAATAATATATGGAAATATGATTTTGATACATCAGCAGCAGAAAGGGAAACAGAGACCAGGTATTATAATAAATTAAGTAAATAAAATTAGAAATTGGGAAAAATGTCATATAAATTCGTAATAATTACGAGGCAGGTGAAAATATATAATTTTATGTTAATGTAAGTATACAGATGTTGCAACAGACTGTAATAATAAAAAGGAGGGAGTTTCAAATATGAAGCTTAAATTCAAAAAACTTGCAATAATGGCATTAACAGTAGCAACAGTTGCATCAAACGGGATGACTGCCTTTGCTGCATCAAACAGTAAGACAACTAGTGGCTATGGTAAATTGTATGGCAGTCTTACAAAGACTGGTAATTATGTGACAAGTGTCACAAAAAATCCGGACAAGGCCAAGCTCACAATTTCTGGAACTATCCAGGATGTGAATGGTAAGACACTTGTAACACAGCAGACCATTTACAGTGGGCGTGGAGCAACAAAGCTTTCAGGTCATTGGACAAACATCCCATCTAGAGCATATGCTATTTATGGGGCGCATGGTGTCCAGGGTGGAACGAAGTATGGTGCAGCTGTAGTATATACTGTTACACATGTTAAATAACCGGGTGTAATATTAACTAGGGAGAGGCTATGTGCAGATAAATATTTGGCTGCACATAGCTTTTTCAATTTCAAAAGATTTATTTTCCGCAGTTCTAAAAAATAAACCAGGTAAATCCAGGGCGTATATATTAAGCCAAAGTTGACAGTTATAAATAAAAAGGTGATGAGAAATGATTAAAAGCAGAAAAAAAATAATCTTTGCTATTATAATAGTATTATTTATAATAGCTGTTTGTTTGGGCTGGAATTTATATACTAAAGCAGAAAGTGACAGTAAGAAAGAAAATAATTCTGTTGCAAATGAAGAAATTATGGGCTTTATAGAACATGGTGCAGTTTTTCCTAATGTTTCAGATGATGATGAATTACTTCCATTTGAATATAATGGTGGACAATTTGACCTTGACTATTATTTAAATACTAATGGAGCCGCAGAGGATATTGGCTTGATGGTTTTTATTGATGGAAAAATTGTAGCATTCAAAATTAAAGAGGAAGATAGTTTTAAATATTTTAATTATATTAATATTAATGGGAATGAAGGGAACTTTAAATTTACTTTAAGTTTTGTACCGCCTGATTTGAAGGTTGGAAAAATATATAGTTTTGATATAATTTCGATTTATTATCCATCATATGTACCAGATATGGGCGTAAGCAAATCATATGGGGTGTATCATTCTGCTTTGTCATGTAGTTATAGTTTGAAATATTGTTGTAAAACAGATACAGACAATGTTGTTCAAGATGATTGCTACAGTATAGATTCTTTTAAATACTATTATGAACCAATATCAGACAAATCAGTGAGTGATTTTGGAGGTTCAGTAGAAAATGAAATGGATTTGCAACAGGGATTGTATTGTACTTCATATGTAGATGGACAAATAACATATGATAATTACAAAATAGAAAAAAATAAGGTCCACATTACCCTTAAAATTACAGGAAAACCAGGAGTGGAATATGAAACAACATTTTTCTTAAACCATAAACCGCTTATATTAAATCCGCCGGTATCTGTACATAGTGTAACCAAAGAAGAACAAATATGTGTAATAGATTTATACCTTGATGCAATGTTGGTAAATAGTGGTAGTACATTTTATAGTATTACAATGCCAAAAAATTCTTTAGAATCTTTAAATTACGGAATTGGACCTTATAAAACTCCTTCTATTTATTTATATAGATAGAGATATACATTATAAAAATTGATTATGTGGCAGATGGAACATCGTTTATTTTATGGCCTGGCAATATTACCTTACCATAATTATACAAACAATTCCATAAAAATTTATGAAATGGACGTTGGATGGAAGTAATTTTATGTTGTTTTTTTGAATAAGTTAATATATACTGTATTTTAGTTTTTGTCTAACTATTCAAACCAGGAGGAAATGCCATGCGTGGAATAAACACACAGACAAAGAAAATCAGGAAGAAAGTATTTGAAGAAGTTGCACGTGCTGCTTATAAAGATGGTGACAGTGCTGCTATAAGCCATGAATTAGAAGAAATACCATACAGGATAACACCTTCGGATGTGCCTATATACCGTGAAAGTATATGGCGGGAAAGGGCTATAGCAGCTGAAAGGGTGCGTCTTGCTGTAGGGCTTTCCCTGCGTCCGCTTGACAGGCCTGTACATGTAACAGAAGGTTTTGAAGATAGTAATATTACTGAAAAATATTATGAACCTCCTCTTATGCAGGTAATTCCTTCTGCCTGTGATATGTGCGAGGATAATAAAGTTGAAGTTTCAAATATGTGCCATGGATGTGTTGCGCATCCATGTATGGAAGTATGCCCTAAAGATGCAATATCAATGGTTAATGGATATGCATTTATTGACCAGGAGAAATGTATTAAATGTGGCAAATGTATTAGTATATGCCCTTATCATGCAATTATTAAGAGAATAAGGCCATGTGCGGAAGCCTGTGGGGTTGACGCAATCGAAAGTGATGCACATGGACGTGCAAGGATTAATAATGAAAAATGTGTATCCTGTGGCCAGTGTATGGCAAGCTGCCCATTTGGTGCTATTGCCGATAAGTCACAGATTTTCCAGATGATACATGCAATAAAACAGGGTGGTGAAGTTATAGCAGAGATTGCACCTGCTTTTGAGGGACAGTTTGGGTCTGGGATTACACCAGCGCAGATAAAAGCTGCACTTAAGGACTGTGGTTTTAGTGATGTATATGAAGTTGCGCTTGGTGCTGATATAGGTGCTGTATCAGAAGCACACCATTACGTTAAAGAAGTAGTAAATGGTGATTTGCCATTTCTTCTTACTTCATGTTGTCCTGCATGGTCTATGCTCGCCAAAAAGTATTTTCCAGAAACTATAGATAGTATTTCACAGGAACTTACCCCTATGGTTGCCACTGCAAGGAGCATTAAAAAGAAACATCCTGATGCAAAAGTAGTCTTTATAGGACCATGTGCTGCTAAAAAGCTTGAAGCGTCAAGACGTACAGTACGCAGTGATGTGGATTTTGTTATAACATTTGAGGAACTGGATGCTATTTTTAAAGCAAAAAATATAGATTTTAGCAAATATGAAAAAGGGCGTTCAATGCATGATGCTACTGGTGCAGGCCGTGGTTATGCTGTATCAGGTGGTGTTTCGGATGCAATAAAGCAGTGTATTGATGAATATTATCCTGGAACAGAAGTTAAGATTGAACATGCAGAAGGACTTAGTGACTGCAGGAAGATGCTTCTGCTTGCAAAGGCTGGGAAAAAGAATGGCTGCATGATAGAGGGCATGGGATGTCCAGGAGGCTGTGTAGCAGGTGTTGGTACAATACTCCCAATAGCCAGTGCGAAAGCAGCAGTTGCCAAATCCGTAAAAGAATCAACTGAAAAAGTACCTCCAAAAGATTTACTTGAAATCAGGCTTGATTAATATAAAACAGGTTGCTATCCGCATATTTTATGGTGTGGATAGCAGATACATATAATATTTTTGCCTTAAATTTAAGAAAGGCATGGGGGATTTTTATGCTAGAAATTTTAAAATCAATTTTATTTGGAATTGTGGAGGGCATTACAGAATGGCTTCCTATCAGCAGTACAGGACATATGATACTGCTGGATGAATTTGTGAAACTTGATGCATCAGATGCATTTATGGAAATGTACCTTGTTGTTATACAGCTTGGCGCTATAATGGCAGTTGTATTACTATTCTGGAACCAGTTGTGGCCATTCTGCCTGCCACAGAATAACTCCATACAGCAGCATGGTATTATGGGTTATATTAAAAAAGATACTTTTATAATGTGGTTTAAAATAGCAGTTGCATGTATTCCAGCAGTAATTATAGAGCTTGCGATGGGAGATAAACTTGAAGAAATGTTTTATAATTACCAGACAGTTGCAATTATGCTTATAGTTGTTGGTATAATATTTATATTTATTGAAAACCGTAACAAAGAACATACAGCAAAAATAGATACAATAGCAGGAATTACATACCAGACAGCATTCCTTATAGGTGTGTTCCAGCTGGTAGCAGCAGTATTTCCAGGAACATCCCGTTCAGGTGCAACAATTATCGGAGGTCTTGTACTAGGACTTGCCAGGACAGTAGCAGCAGAATTTACATTTTATCTTGCAGTACCTGTAATGTTTGGAGCAAGCCTTATAAAGGTATTGAAATTCGGACTTTCATTTACTGCAAATGAAACTTCTCTCCTTATAATAGGAATGGTAACTGCATTTATAGTGTCACTTGTAGTTATAAAATTCCTTATGGGTTATATTAAAAAACATGATTTTAAAGTATTTGGATGGTACAGGATTATTCTAGGTATACTTGTAGTTGGGTATTTTATTGCGGTGTAAAATATCTCCCTTTTTGGAATTGTGCAGCCATTAGTACATAACTTATAAATATTTATTAAA
>VSNJ01000236.1 GCA_009774235.1 Lachnospiraceae bacterium | reverse complement strand
GTAAGACAACTTCTTGACCCGGTTCTTGCTAAAGTATAGCATGTTTTTTATAATATTTTCAAAAGACTAATTGAAGATAATATGTATTACAGGAATAATTATACCCCACTGTGATGCTATCTGGCACCGTAAATCATTAATATGTGGAAATCCTTTCTTATCCTCTTCCACAAATAAAGGAACTATGTTTTCCCCAAACTGGAGCGAAATAATATCTGGCAGCAAATGCCTGCTGGTTTCTATTCTGTATTCAATACTGTCCTGGTCTAATAAATTCTTTTTGCCAGACTTATACTGGAACAAATAATCCAAAGAACAGTCCATAACTTCAGATATACCATCCAGCATGGAGATATCTGGATAACTGGTTTCCCTTTCCCATTTAGATACTGCTTGTTCTGTCACTCCTAAAAGACCTGCCAGCTGTTTTTGTGTATATCCTCTGTCCTGCCTTACTGCCTTAATACGGTTTCCAATTCCTTTTAATGGCATATTCATGCACCTCCAATACTTTAATACTTTTATTTTATATTTATATTCTATATAAAACAACCAACTGTACAGGTACATATACCCACAACCATTAGTTTATATAAACTTTTTACACACAGGCAGGATATTTTAAAGATTACATGGAAAGTTCTGGCAAACTTACACATCCTTATTTTTCCTTTGCAAGAATAAATATAACAGCCAGTATATTAATATAAATTTATGTTCCTTGACATATTCCATAAATTGTATAAAATAAATATAAAAGATTTGTAAATAAAAACCTGCCCTGTCCAATTTGCATATACTGCGCATGGACTGGCAGGTTTTGGCAAAAACAGGAGAATTATTATGGAAATATTAGTCCATCTCGAAACAATACTTCATACAGTAGCAGAATTTGTAATAATAATACTTGAATTTATGGGTGTTGCAATTATTGCTGCTGTTGGTGCCAGGGGTTTTTACAATTATGTAAACCACTCCCCTGAAACAAAACGTACCCTTGCAAAAGGACTTGCTGTTGCCCTGGAATTTAAAATGGGAAGTGAAATTCTACGTACAGTAGTTGTAAGGCAATGGGAAGAAATCGCAACAGTTGCAGGAATTATATTGTTACGTGCTGCACTTGCATTTCTGATACACTGGGAGATTAAAGAGGAGGATATATAAAATATCCTCCTCTTGCCAGTTATATAAATACCTTTGTAACCTGCCTTTTGGCAAAATTACTTATTATCTGTTTTCCTCTCCAACAATCTTATAATATGTTCTTGATGTAAGCATAAATACTATTATATAAATAAAGATAAATACACCAATTGTTATTAAAACACATTTTATAAAAAGTCCAGAATTAAACATCCCAAATAACATTAAAAGCCTTTTAATCATAGGAAATGCAGCAGCTACATGAATTATTGCCATAGCTATAGGCAAAAGGAAAACTGTCCTTATCTGTGAACGTATACTGTTTTTTACATCCTTTTTACTCATTCCTACCTTTTCCATTATAATAAATCTTTCTTTATCCTCATATCCTTCTGATATCTGTTTATAAAATATTATAAGAACTGTAATCATAAGGAACATTATTCCAAGAAATATGCCAAGGAAGAAGAGACCACCATAAAGGCTATAAAAGGTTTCTCTATGGTTCTCTTTTGTTACAACATTTATATCATTATATCCAAGCCTTGTTTTATTATTTTCTTTATCTGCAAATTCTTTAATTACAACATTTCCACAGTCCTTCTTCTGGCTGTTTGTGCCATCAATATCTACATGGAATTCATACTGGTATATTCCAGCATGTTTTTTATCCCTTAAGATAGCAGCTACTTTTTCAAGTTCATTATAATCCCTGGCCACTACCACATAACAGCTGTCCACCATAGTAGTATCACCAGAAAAGAAATTCCCATCAGGTATAATACTTTTATTTACTTTAAATGCCTGGCCAACTATTTTAACTTCATTCCCTGGGAACTCAGAAGTACCATAAATTTCAACTTCATTTTCTGAAATATCACCAGTTTTTATATCACTGATACCTTCAAAATCCTCCTTTACCAATAGCTCAACATAAGATATTTTTGAAAAGTCATATTGCTTTGTATCATTTCCGTCATTATACAAATTAAATTCATTACCATCCATACACATCATAAGTGATATAGAATTTTTCTTATATATGCTTGTAATCTTTCTGCCATTCTCTTTTATGGTATTTTCAACAATTCCATTAAGTTTTGTACTATCCTCTATCTGTTCAGAATGACATGTGATATTTATTTCTGATTTATAACGGTTATCTATAATATCCTCTTCACCAATATATATGCACACAGTTGCTGAAACCATAACAAGTACCATAGTAGAAAGAATACATATATTAGAAAGTCCCGCAGCATTTTGTTTCATCCTGTAAATCATGCCTGAAACTGCTGTAAAATGTTTCTTTTTATAATAGTAATTCTTATTATTCCTAAGAATTTTTAAAAATGCAATACTTCCTGCTGTAAAAAGGGAATATGTTCCAATAATAACAAGCACTACAGCAACAAAGAATAACATAATTGCACCTATGGGGTCTTCTGTTGTAATTGCAATATAATATCCTGTAGCAATACACACAAAACCTATAATTGCCATAAGTATTTTGGTCTTTGGTTCTTTTTCACCTACGCTTCCTCCCCTTAAAAGCTCTATAGGATTTGAAAGTTTTACCTGCATAACATTATAAACCATTGTTAATGAATATAATATTATAAAAACAATTAATGAATTACATATTGATGTCACCGAAATAGTAAATTTTATACTTGTTTCAAAACCTAATATCTTATATAAAAGCATCATTAAAAATTTATCAAAAAGTATTCCTGTAAACAGGCCACATACAATTACAATAATGGCAATTACCATAGTTTCAATAAAAATTTCCATTGCAATATGTCTTTTTTCCATACCAAGAATATTGTAAATACCAATATCCTTTTTTCTTCTTTTCATTATAAAACTATTAGTATAGAATATAAAAATAAAACTAAATATTACAACAACTACTGTACCAAATTGCATAATCATTTTTATATCCTGCCCGCCTGTCATATTAGAAAGACCATTATTATAATAAATTGCCATCATATTATAAAATAACACAACTATAACAGCCCCAGCAAGTATATATGGAAAATAAAACCTTTTACCATTCTTAATATTTGTTGTCATAAGTTTAATATAGAGTTTACCCATTATAATCACCACCTGTCGCAAGCATTGTCAATGTATCAGAAATCTTTAAATACATATCTTCATTATTCATATTTCCCCGGTAAATCTGGTGGAAAACTTCTCCATCTTTGATAAATAACACTCTTTTAGCATTACTTGCCGCTTTTGTACTATGTGTAACCATTAATATCGTCTGTCCATCGTCATTAATTTCTTTGAAAAGTGCCAGCAGGCTGTCAGCTGCCTTTGAATCAAGTGCTCCTGTAGGTTCGTCAGCAAGTATAAGCTTAGGTGATGTTATAAGTGCCCTTGCAACTGCTGTACGCTGTTTCTGTCCTCCTGATACTTCATATGGATATTTTGCTAAAATCTCTGTAATCCCAAGTTTTGTTGCTACTGGCCTTAGTTTATGTTCCATTTTGTCTGGTGACATTCCCTGTAACACAAGTGGCAGTAATATATTGTCCTTAAGGGAAAAATTATCAAGAAGGTTGAAATCCTGGAACACAAACCCTAAATTATCCCTTCTGAAAGCAGAAATTTCTCTTTCCTTTATTCCTATTATATTTTTACCTTCAAGCAGCACCTCACCATTTGTAGGTCTGTCAAGTGCTGCAAGTATATTAAGAAGCGTAGTTTTGCCAGAACCTGACTCACCCATAATTGCAACATACTCACCTTCCTCAACTGAAAAATTAATATTAGCCAGTGCATGTACCTGGTTACTCCCAAATCTTGTTACATATATTTTCTTAAGATTATTAACTTCCAAAATAGCCATTCTAAATTCCTCCTGTTTCTTAATTACATGTATGTTTAACTTAACTTGCAATATAAGAATAACAGAATAAAAAAATGTAAGCCATAGATTTGGCTTACATTTTCTTGTTTTTTCTTACAATTTTGTAAGATTGGAGGATTTTATAAGTTCCATTTCTGCCAAATTCTAAGCATACTAATTAAAACTTCCATCCCAGACAGGCATATTTGTAAGATATTCTTTTTCTACAGCAGGAACATAATAAGCACCATAATTATTAAGGCCAGCACGTTTCTCCTCTGGAAGTTCCACATAAAACCGGTAATATGGCATAAAGTATTCTTCCCTTAAATACTATTAACACTCTCTTTACTGTCCTCCAAATCAAAAAGAATATTGTAGGATATTTTTAATAAATAATTCCCATACTTTTTCTCTGTTTCACGTATAGCTGTTTCATCCCGCTTCCAATATAATCCAACAATACTGTCATCTTGCATATTATCTCTCCTTCCATCTGTATTATAGTTATATGCCTTTAATATATATCCCGTCAAAACCTTGAATTGGTTGCATAAAAACAAAAAATTTTTAAATATGCCCTGGATAAATATAACTTATTTCCATATAAAATTAAATTAAGCAGGCGGGATACTTCCTCTTATACCTGCTTCATTATATTATTAATACTATAC
>VSNJ01000235.1 GCA_009774235.1 Lachnospiraceae bacterium | reverse complement strand
AGGGATACAGAATATGGCGATTGCTTTTATTATGATTCCTCTGCATATGGCAATGATATCCGACTGCTTTGTCCTTTTCGTGGAATAGAACAGTGAAGTATAGACCAGATTTAAAGCCATGGGAATAAAGGACAGGCTGAAAACCGGCAATGCTTTGGATGCTGCATTTATCAGCTCCATGTCTTGGCTGAAAATGCGGATGGCTGGTTCATCAAAGAGAATCAGACCTGCAGAAACCAGAACTGACAGCACAAGATTGATTGCTATGCCAAAGCGGAAATAGTCGTTGATTTCTTTTGTATCCTGTTTGCCATAACTGTTGCCCCAAAGCGGCTGTAATCCCTGCGCCACACCAGAAAGAACCGCATTTGCCAGAGAATAGATAAAACTTAAGACACTGTAGGTGGATACCCCGATATCGCCTACAAGACCGGCAAGGACAAGGTTATAACACAGAGCTGTGACCGGGGTGGTAAGCTGTGTGACTGCTTCGGGAGCGCCGCGCTTGCAGATCTTCCTAATCAGCACAGGCTGTATCGTAAAACGCCGAATCCTGAGATTTCCATGTTTACGGATGAAATGGGACAGCAGAACCAGAAGTGAGACAATCTGTCCCAATCCGGAGGCAACAGCAGCCCCAATCACGCCCATCTGAAGCGGGAAAATAAAAAGCCAGTCAAGAAAGATATTGGATACTGCCCCTGCACACATACCCACAAAGGATAGGGTAGGGGAACCGTCATTCCGGACAAATACGGAAAGGCAGTTGCTCATCAGCATGGGAAGTGAAAATGCGGAATAGTAAAAAAGATAGTCTGCCGACATCCTGCGCATTTCCTCCCCCAGCTTACGTGCGCCGCTTAAATCCACGATCTGCTGTGAAAAAACAGTTCCTGCAATTGTTAGGATAACTGCTGTTAGGACAGTCAGTGTTAAGGCTGTCATGAAAGCATTATTTGCCCCATCCTTGTCATCCCGTCCCATTCTGATGGCAATAATAGTGGCACCTCCCATGGGGAACATTGCGACAATGGCTACAGCGAATGTAATGAATGGAACGCCGATATTGACAGCACCTAAAGCGGCTGAACCGACTCCCTGGCCTACGAAAATACCATCCATGACATTATACAGATAAGTGACAAACAGGCTTCCTACAGCCGGAAAGATATAGCTGCATAATTGCTTTACTCTAAGATTCATAACATAAAACCTCCTACTTTAATATAAAATTAGGGTGAAAATCAACAAACCCTTGAAAATCAAGGGTTTATCAACATTATTTGGAGTTATTTCATCTGTTTTACTACTAATTTACTACGTTTGAGAAAAATACTAATCTGATGCATTTATTACAGTCAGACCCCATCTCATGCCCACTAAATTATATCTAATTGTTTATGCTACAGTCTTTTCTATTTATCATTGAGTGTACGTAACGTATTCTGCCGTTCATACTCATCATCCTTCATCTTTATAAATCCGTAGAACCTTTCTTCAATCATGTGCTCAGGGACACATACCCAGTCATCCTTCTGTTTGCCCGGTTTGTCCCTGTTTTTCCATTTTGTTAAATTGTAGTCATTTATTAAAGGTTCCGAAATATAAGGATTCTGTTCCCCATCCTGGGATTCCGTGCCATCCTTGCCGGAGGCAGCCTTTGCGTGTAGCGCAAGCAAATCTTTTTTGCTCCAATAAGACCTGCTGCGGCTTACATCCCAATAGCCCTGTAAGTCGCTATCGTTGCACAGCAGATTTTTGAACGTTGGTCCGGTTTCCGTAGCCTTTACCTGGTATTGGTTCTTATGCCATTCAGAGTACAAGTCATATAGAAATTGAATGGGCATGCGCTTCCAGCGTAATTTAATGCGCCCATCACTATCCGGAAGACAAAATTCCTTTATGAAATGGCTGTAAGGCACGGTATCGTCTATGTATCTGCTAATCGCATCCGTTACAGGCTTCGGTTCCGGCAGCTCGTCGATATCCCCCATTAAGAGTACTTCCTTCAGGACATACTCAAGCACTTCTTTCCGGCCGATATAATCGTCTTTAATATTTCTGTTTTCCGTCTTTTTGTCAAAGTGTTTCTCCCAGTTCAAAAGCAGGAGCCGTCTTGCAAAACTCCCGGTGTTGTCGCATACGTTTGGATACTCATTAAAACATTGCAGTGTCATCCCGTGAAAAATGTAATCAAAAGGTTTTCCAAACTTTGCGTTTACAGAAACGGGGTCTCCAGTCACGATACATTTATACCGCGACACATCATCTACATTTCCTTTGAAAGCGTTTTCGTCGGCAATGATCGCGATCCAGTGTGTGATTCCCTGTAAGGCAAAGTTCTCTGAAAATCCCTTTAAGTTCAGGCTCTTACATACATCTCGGCCAAGCAGGTTCCTGAGCAGGGCGGTGAATGTCCCTTTTCCGTTATTCCCTTTGCCGCCCGGGTTTCCGAACCAGATACTTCGCTTATAGTCCATATTCGGACGGCAGAATGCGTGCAGGATGCACCAGAGCAGATGGGTAAGTTTCTCGCCCTCCCGTATCTTTTCTTCATCGGCCTTTTCGTCTGTTTCTGCTGGTTCAAAGAATTCCCTCATCCAGCTCACCACGTCCCACTCGCGCCCGTCCGCCGTTGTAATCGGCTTATTGGAAGCATAACGATTAAAATCTGTCCGAATTTTCTTCGTAAACACAAATTCCCTGGATTCAGAATTCCTGTAGTTAAGAAAAAAATTGTCCATGTTTTCTTTAGACACATTATTGCTGCAAAACCATATGCCATTGTTTAGGGCAATCAGCTTGGGGTTGCTGTTTTCTTTTTTCAGCGGCGCATCTATCAGCAGCTTCTGCTTGATTTCTTCTCGTTCCGGCTTTTTAAGCCCAGGGTCAAACTCAAACATCAGCCGGTAAAGCTCCAGACAGTCATCCTCACTTTCCAGAAGCTTGTAAATGCCGACATCCGGCCCTTCTTCCTGGTACATGCCAAGAAGATATGTATTGTTTTCCAACTTGAATCTGCCGAAAATATTAGCAGACAACAGAATCTGTGCAATGCAGTCCGGGGTTAGCTTATTCGGTTTTGCATACCTTCTGGTAATGCCCTTGAAGGTGGGGTTTTCTTTGATATATTTTTCGATATTGTCCAGAATATCCGTCGCGATATCGTTTGCATGTTCTTTTATTTCATGTAATTTCGTGTGATGCGTCTTTTCGTAAAAATCATCAACCGCAAAGTGTAAACGGGCAAAAATGTCATATCTGTCATAAGTTTCAACGTCTATATTTGGGTTATCAGTTTCAGCGTATGCAGCTTGGACATAGGCATCATAGTCTATGTCCAAGGGATCCGATACAAAGTCATCGCTTATTTGTGTATCCTGAACGGTCTGTTGATAATCATTAACCATCTCATCATAGTATTCATCAGGCGGCACTTCATAGTCAGCATCATTTTGTGGATCCATGCTGTATATATCATCTGAAACATTATCATTTGCTGGCGGTATGTTATTATACGGGGAATCTTCATAACCGCAATCCGGCATGGGTGCGAAATATGTCTCATCATACAATGCACGATAGAATGCTTCCATATACTGCCGGGTGATTTCTCGGTATACAGCATTGATTCCTGTCGGGCCTTTCTTTTTATTGATGTTAGGCGGTGCGATTTTAATTCCCATATTATCTTTGGCTGGGGTGCCTTGGATATTTTGGCCTGTACCTGTATCTCTTGCCATAATCCTGTATCTCTCCTTTTTGTTTATACTCAAGACCAAAACAAATGTGTGGAAAAGTTTGCTGGTAACGCCTTATTTCCCATATTTATCATAGCACAAACATATATAATCGACAAGCACATTCCTCTCCGCAAGCGGGTATAAGCAGAATACAGAAGGGTTCTGCCATTTCGGATCGTTGTTTTTCACCCGCTGTCGGCTTTTTTATATGAGAGTCTACAGCAGAAGCCGCATGGGGAAAGGGCTCATTGTGTTACGTTGGGAGATTGGGATTTTTTGATATACTTTTTATGTATATATAACATACTTTCAATTCTTCTTTACAAAAGTTCTTTAAAAAACCGATTTCCCGATTTTATTAAGTAATGACGTTACGAAGCCTTATGAAATAAGGTTTTCCGTGCATCGGCATTTTGCAAACAAAACTGGTTTTAACCAATTTATATAAAAAATCCCGATAACAGGGTTATCTCGGATGACTGCTGTAGACATTAACAGGTAAAAGGCAATAGCTGGTCATTGCAAAAGCCGTCCGATTTCGAAATATCCCTTATAATTTCTGTTCAAACCGAAGTCCTTCCATATCTGTCCTCATTTCCTGTAGCCCTTCAAGATTACTGACTGCGCTTACGCGCCGGGTGCATTGTATAGACAGACAGCTATACAGACTGGCGTGTGATTTAAGAAATGTCCTTTGCGGCAGGGGGCATGATTCTGATTCAAAAGCGCAGACCGTTACAAATACAGGGAGGGAAAAGCATGGATATCAAAGATTTGATTGAGGAACTGGAGGATATTAGAAACATCGGGCAGATGTTAGAAATCTCATTACAGGCGAATGAAGACGATCCCAACATAATAAGAAGCGTAAGCATCATAAACAGGAAGCTTGCAGCCGTGATTGAGAAAGCCACAGCAGAACAGGATAAAAAGCCAGGCGGTAACTAATCCGCCTGCCCCTTAAAACACTGGACCGTAAGCGTCACAGCCTGTATCTGC
>VSNJ01000234.1 GCA_009774235.1 Lachnospiraceae bacterium | reverse complement strand
GGCTGGTTATTTGAAAGAATATCTTCTGTGAAAGCTGTAACTGGTTCCCAGAAGTTGCCTCCCAGATGCTGCAGGCAGGAAAATTCTGACTGTACAAGCAGTGCAGTTATTGCAGAGGAAGCCTGTACTTCTTTAGAAGCAGCAGCATTAATATTAGATGGTCCCTGGCCACGCATTATAAAACGGAGTTTCTGGTTTTCTTCATTGGAAATCCATTCTGCAAGTTTTACGGCCCATTCTCTTTGTTCTGAATAGGCATTTACCCCAACCAGTTTATATCCAGAGAACGAAGCCATCTGTACTTGTTTTCCTGCACAAGTGTATGAAGGCAGTTTCGCTGCGCCAAAATTCTTTCCCCATGCTTTTTCTAAAGCAACAGCATTCCATATTCCATTAACTCCTGCAATAATTGTATTGTTTCTTACACCTTTAAGAAACCCTGCATCATCAGTGCTGGTAAATCCTGTATGTTTTGCTATTTTTATCATTGACCGTGCTACATCAATTCCTTTGATATCCCCTTTTGTACTGTTCCATGTACAATAATTGGTAATACCATCATCATTTAAACCAACTGTAAGCCCAGTATTGCCAAAAAATGAGTATACATACCATCCGGAAGTCCATTCCATTGAAAATTTTTTGCCATGTCTTGCAGCAATATCAAGTATTTTATCCAAGGATTTAATATTTTTTTCTGAAAAGTATTTCTTGTTATAATAAAGAAAATATCCATTATCTGCTGTTAATGGCAGTGCATACAATGTATCATTTATTGATGCAGCAAGGACTGATTCAGGAAGACTGGATTTCTTCACAAGTTCTGCGTTTTCTACAGGTTCTAATGCACCAGCTGCTACCAGGGTATTTAGCTGGTCATCTGCAAATGTAAATACATCTGCGCCATTTTCAAGGTCTGCCATAAGTGCATTTGTACAGCTGCTTTCACTCTGTGGTTTATATGTAATATTAAATGTCTGTCCACTGTATTCTGCTTTAAATCCACTGATTATCTGGGAAAGCAGTTCTTTATCCTCTTCAGCACCCCATACCACAAGGTTTACAGTACCAGTACTAGCAGATTTCTTATTTTCTGCCATCTCTTGGCTTTTTTTCTGGCATCCTGGCAATAATATTGCCAATAAAATAATTGGGAAAAATATATAAATCTTTCTCTTCATAGTCTGCTCCATTAAATTTAAAATTTTTAATTTATCATAGCATTTACAATGGTTTTTTGCAACAAAATTTTATTTGTTGCGCAAAGTGTTTTTACCAGTTTCTGGATAGTAACTACAGGTTAATAGCAGTAATACAATTTAAACTGTTGGTATTGCTTTTTCACATATAAATGGGGTATACTAAAATGGTATTATTGTAAAACCATGGAAAGGCAGGATTTAGGTTAAAATGGAAAGAATAAAGGTTAAATATTTTACAGACAAAATTGACAAACTTGAATATATAGGAGGTAAATCAGACTGGATTGACCTGCGTGCATCTGAGGATATAGAGCTTAAGAAAGGTGAATTTAAGCTGGTACCTCTTGGAATTGCATTAAAGCTTCCAGAAGGTTATGAAGCGCATGTTTTGCCAAGAAGCAGTACATACAAAAATTTTGGCATTATACAGGCTAACAGCTGTGGGATTATTGATAATTCTTATTGTGGTGACAATGATATGTGGAAAATGCCTGTTATTGCAGTACGTGATACACAAATACATGTAAATGACAGGATTTGCCAGTTCAGGATATTTAAAACCCAGCCAGAAATAGTTTTTGAAGAGACAAGCCATATGGACGGGCCTGACAGAGGCGGATTTGGAAGTACAGGCAAGAACTGACAAGTTAAAATTTATATGCCATAACAGCAGTGCGCTGCCTGCACAGTTTTATTTATGGCATTTTTAAAATATAACTTAAGAGCGGCGCAGAAATGGGGATTATTAGTATGAAAAAAAAGATTATTAAAAGATTAAAAACTATACCAGGAATTATTATGGCAGTTACATTGGCAGGAATTATAACAACAGGAAGTATTTATGCAGATGCAAAGCCTGCTTCTGTGGATACAGATGGCAAATATAATGCTGCCCTTGGACTTAGGACAGATACAGACAAAAATATTTACCGTATGGGTTATTACCATAAGAAAAGCACTGGTACTAAAAAGTGGAAACATCTTGCAATAGGTGATTATAGCTCTCCAGATTATAAAGAAGTGGCAGGGACATTTACTGATGTAGAAATAAAGGGTAATGGTAAATATACGGTTTATCTGGAAAATGCTGATTTTATGGGTGAAACCAGTTTTAGCAAAATGCAGGTTTCAACTGATATACCTAATACAGGTAAGATTACTTTTTCAGATATGGTAGTTAAAATAAATGGAAGTGAAGTGGCACGTTTTGATAATCCTGTTATTGACCAGCATGAAGATACAAAAGGAAACTGTTGTCTTATGGTAATTAATAAAGACAGGGAAAGTTTTAGCGGACTTGATGCAAATTGTGTGCCATCAGGGACAGAAAATAAGATTTCTATTTCATTTAAAGTAAACGGGTTTAGTTATAAAAAAGGTGAAACTCCAAAACCAGCAGATACACCAAAACCGGAGCCAGCAGATACACCAGAACCAAAAGCAACTAAAACACCAAAACCAGAGGTTTCCAATTCTGTAGAACCAGATACAGATTTGCAAAGACCAGTAGTAGATGAAGAAATAAGGCCTGCTGTAATTATTTCAATAATTGTAGTTGCAGTAATTGCAGTAATTGGTATTACATTCAGTGTGACAAAAAGAAAGAAGTAAAATAAAATTCTAAAATTTTACAAACCAAAAGCCATGTTGTAAACATGGCTTTGCATCTGTTCAGCTTGGATGGATACCAGATGGTGCTTAAGCCTTGTTTTCAATGCTTAAGCACTAGTGTATTCAAACATCTGCCTTTTGGTAAAAGATTTGATTTATTCTTTCCAAGAAGATGTCCGGGCAATGCCTCATATGAGTGGCTTGGTACAAGAGACCACCATGATATAGTCCAATTTATTGGAAAAGACCTGGAACTATGTACTATAAAGGATTATTGCAGGGCTTAATCATATTCTTCACATATGTATTTAAAATCGTCAGTTTTATTAAGCCTGTCTGGTGCTTTTTCACCAATACGCTCTATCATTATATTAACAGCATACTGGAAAAAATCCATTTCATAATTATTTGCACATAGAACCATTACCATTAATTTTTCGTTATTACCATTAATAATTTCAGATACTGGATAATTACCACTGTTGTCAATGACATTATATTTATCATCAGGGTATTTTTTTAAAAGTTTATTTTTATATATGTCTGTACCAATTCTTGCATGGAAGTCCAGGCATGCACCATCATTGAAGTACTCGATAAATAATCTTGCAACTGTATCCTTGCATATACATATTTTTTCAATTATATCATCTGCATTTCCAATAGCAAAATCTTTAATTTCCTGTCTGGCAGTTTCCATATTTTCATAATAAATATATAAAAGAATTTCTTTACTGCCATTATCCATAGTAACTTTTCTTAAACACCCGTCACTGGCATAAAAAGCTTTAAGAGTACTTTCAAATTTATCCTGTGGAATTGAATAAAAAGTAATTTTATTTCTGTATACAGGTCCTTCAGATCCAGGTAGTATATAGTCAAGAATCTGGTAACTTTCATCATAATCAAGAAGAAGCATATCTCCAGTAAGGTTTTCAAAATTATTAAAAGAGTATATGCCTTCTTTGTATTTAAGTGGGATACTATATGTTTTTATGATACTATATTTTTCTGACATTATCTTTCCTTTCTGTTGTATAATAAACTGCTATCTGGACTGTATTAATTTCCAATATTTTATGATGGACAAAAATTTGGTCCTGTCTCCTTAGTGGCAGAACTGGTTTGTTAAAAAAAGCTAAGTTATATTACATTGTTTATGGCTGGGAATTTGGTCTGTCTTGTAGTATTTGTTTTACCTTTTAAGTAATATTAACAGAAATTGAATAATATGGCAAGCATATATTTAAAAGAGACTGTTACATCAAATTGTATAACAGTCCCTTTTTAAATATTGTGTTATATTTAATTATAGATACATGCATTGCCACCGCAGAAGCCGTATCCTCCTCTGCCTCTTCCTGCATTATTGCCAGAATTCCAGCCTCTTCCTTTGCCATAGCCCTTACCATAACCTTGGTTTTTGCCATAACCCTGGTTTCCACAATATCCAGTGCCATCTCCGTCACATATTGCCTGGTTTGCCTTAATTGCTGCAAGTATGCTGTCTGCTTCAGCTTGTGAAAGCAGTCCTTTTTTAACATTATCTTTAAGAACTTTTTCTTTGATTTTCAGACATTCTTTCTTAAATTCATCCAGTTTGCCATTTTCCTTTGCGATTGTACCATAGGTTTTACCAGTTTCCATTCTCTCATTGATTACATCCTCAATAGTTCTTCCGGTAAGCCTTGCCACAATACTTGCAGGTGTTTCATTGGTGGCTGCCATCGTATTGGCATGGTTAATTGGAAATACTAGCATAAGAGCAAGCACAAAGACCAGATATTTGATTTTTTTCATAGTAACTACCTCCTTATTTTGTTTGGTTTTTATTATTTGTTTTTGTTTACATCTAATACAATAATTTCCAGCTATGACGGAATTGTGTTTTTTTCTGAACGGTTTTATGATAAAATTAAAAAAATTGTGTTATAAAAAGACATAATTTTATTTTAACCTTATAAGAAAGTTCTTCTGGACTTTTTTAAAGAACTATCTTCTGAAAAATAAAATGTAAACAATAAAATGGGAAATAC
>VSNJ01000233.1 GCA_009774235.1 Lachnospiraceae bacterium | reverse complement strand
GATTTTTATTATCTACAGGTTATATACCTCCATAAAAAATAATACAGTATTTTATCACAAATACCAGAAAAATACAAATACCTTTGGTCTTTTTAACATGTCCGTTTCATAAATTCCAATAATTTCTATTATCCACTTTTGTTGGGACGGACGGTTTCCATGCCAGAGCCAGGGTATTCCACGCAGGGGTACGCTTCCGCTACGATAACCCACGCAACAGTGCATAGTATCCTGGTTTTATAAAAGAAATAGCAATTTCTTTTATAAAACCTAAAACAGGATACAAGCACTGGCGGGGTTAAAGTACCCCTTTTGTGGAATACCCTGGCTCTGGCACGGAAAGCCTGTGTACTGGCACATTCAAAGAATAAATGGAAATTATTATATGAAAATTTGTGAAACGTACGTCAGATTTGAGTTTCCTCATTTTTTTATGATACACAAAGACTATATTACTCTGGCAAAATATTTATGTACTAATAAAATAAAAATGAGATATTAATTCCTTGTAAAGAAAACCAATATCCCATTTAAACATATTTATTTAAGTTATATTATGTGTTTAATCCACTATACGCTGCTATATGCATATTATGAAAAACTAAATCTCCTGCCCCTAAAGCAGCCTAATATAAATTCTCCTGAATAGTACCTCCAAAACCAGTAAATTGAATATTTTTCTTTATTGGTTTTGCCCCTAAACCAGATACTAATATTTCCTCGTCATCTATCCATATAGGAAAATTTTGAGTTTACCCATTTTTTTATGATACACAAAGATTATATTACTCTGGCAAAATACCTGTATATTAAAAAAATGGGAAACTCAAAAGGAAAATTCCAATCATATAAACCTCCCTTGGACGTATAACTCCAGACAACTTTTCAGGCCTCTTCATTCATCTTTGCAAGCCTTGCTGCCTGGTCAGCTGCTATAATATTATCAAGAACCTCATTAATATCACCACTTAGTATTTCATTAAGCCTATGGCTTGTATATTTTATACGGTGGTCTGTAACACGCCCTTGTGGGAAATTATAAGTCCTTATTTTTTCTGAGCGGTCTCCTGTGCCAACCTGGCTTCTTCTTTCGGCTGCCTGTTCACTATTTGCTTTCTCCTGTTCCAGGTCATAAATCCTTGAACGCAGTACTTTCATAGCTTTGTCTTTATTTTTAAGCTGTGATTTCTCATCCTGGCAGGTTACTACTATGCCTGTAGGAATATGTGTAATCCTTACAGCTGAATCCGTTGTATTAACACACTGGCCACCATTGCCAGATGCACGGTAAACATCTATTTTACAGTCATTAGGGTCTACATGCACATCTACTTCTTCCACTTCTGGCATTATTGCAACGGTAGCAGTTGATGTATGGATACGTCCTCCTGACTCTGTTGAAGGTATACGCTGGACACGGTGGACACCACTTTCATACTTAAGCTTTGAATATGCCCCCTGTCCTATTACCATAAATACAATTTCCTTAAAACCGCCTATGCCATTTTCATTAGCACTCATAACTTCTACTTTCCAGCGGTTATTTTCAGCAAATTTAGAATACATACGGAATAAGTCTGCTGCAAAAAGGGCAGCTTCATCCCCACCTGCACCACCACGTATTTCCACAATAACATTTTTATCATCATTTGGGTCTTTAGGAAGCATAAGTATCTTAAGTTCCTGTTCACATTCTGCCAGCTTTTCCTTACATGAATTAAGTTCTTCCTTGGCAAGCTCCTTCATTTCTTCGTCACTTTCCTCATCAAGGATTGTAAGGCTGTCCTCTATACCCTCTTTAGCTTCTGCATATTCTTTATATTTACTTACAATAGGAGCAAGTTCACTCTGCTCCCTCATAAGTTCTTTGTATTTATCCTGGTTATTTATAATATCAGGTTCTGTGAGCAGCATATTTATCTCTTCAAGCCTTCTGGCTAAATCTTCTAATTTATCAAACATAATTATCTTTCCTTTCAAATCATTAATTAAGTCAATATTTCCAGGGTTATGGCATTATAGCAGCTACAACCCTGTCATTGCCAGATAAATCCTTTTGCACACATACATTTTTATATCCACACTCCTTAAAAATATCCATAACCTGCCTGCCCTGGTCATATCCTGTTTCAACAGCAATAATACCATCTTGTCTTAAATAAGACCTTGCTTCACTGCCAATAATCTTGTAAAAACCAAGTCCATCCTCTCCTCCGTCAAGTGCCATAAGAGGCTCATGTTCCCTTACTTCTGGCATAAGTGTACCTATAACCTCTGTCCTTATATATGGAGGGTTTGAAACTATAATATCATAACTTCCTGTTATATTTTCAAACATATTACTATATACAAATTCTATATCCACACTATTAAGCACAGCATTTTCTTTGGCAATACTAAGAGCCTTTTTTGAATAATCAGAAGCTCTACATAAAGCAGCCCCGCCAAGTTTCATAATTGATATAGCAATACATCCGGAACCTGTACAAATGTCAAGGACATGTTTATTCTTTACATATGGGAGTAAATATTCCACAAGGGTTTCTGTATCCTGTCTTGGCACAAGGACATCTGATGAAACCAGGAAATTTAGTCCCATAAACTCCTGGCTTCCAGTAATATGCTGTAATGGGACATGTGATGCCCTTATATTAATAAGTTTATAATATTCATCTACAATATTTTCTGGAACCATCTCAAGTTCTCTTAAGAAATACTCTGCCCTTCCCATAGCAGTTATATGTCCAAGCAGATACCACGCATCCAGCTCCCAGTCCTCTATTCCAGCTTGTTTTAATATATTCCTGCCCTGCACAAGGATATCACTAAAGCTAGGCTTTTCTGCCATAATAATCCCCCATTCTTAGTCAAACGGATATTCGCAATCCGCATTGCCTGCAAGCAGGCATTGGCTACTTGCCCAATAACAAACCAACCTCATTGCCGCTTTGTTGCAGTCTGGCAGGAGTCCAATCTCCTGCCGGACTAAGTAAGCCCTGGTAAATCAAACCCACCACTTAAGAAGCGTGTATTTTAAAGGGCTTGCTTAATGAGGTTAAAAACCAAAGATTTACAAGACTGTTCTTTTTTCTGTAGACAGTTTCTAAAATATTATTTGCGTTTACTATAATCTGAAAAGTTTATTATTTTAACTTCATTTTCCTTCTTTGTTCCATTAGCTTCTTTAGCTGCCGCATCTTTTTTTACATCCCTGTCAAAATAATGGTCAAGACCTGCAAGGTTATCATCTTTATAATCCGTCTGTAATGGTATAGCCTTCCTTGCCTCTTTACGCTTTCTGGCTTCTTCCGCTATTCTTTCGAGTTCAGCCTCTTTTTCTTCCATTTCTTTTAACTGGCGCATATATTCTGTAGCACGCAGTTTATTTTCCCGCTCCCTGGCACGCAGTTCTTCTTTAATCTCTGCACGTGACTTCTTTGGAACCCCTGCTGCCTTTTTTCTGGCTCTCTCTTCCATGCGCTCTTTAAGTATCCTTAAGCGTCTCTGGTAATCTTTCCAGTCAAATATTTCCTCTATTGAAGCAATTGCCACCTCTATCATCTGGTCATCTGGTTCTTTCGTTGTAAGCCTTTGCAAAAGCATACCTGGCACACTTAAAATCATTAAAACCTTATTTTCAGTATTGCCTGCAACATGTATAAATTCATAAGAAATACCTGCAATAACAGGTACAAGCAGTATACGTGCCCCTATGCGGAGCCATATATTTTCAAAATAAATAAACATAAAACACACAATGCTTATAAACATTACAATAAGAAGGAAACTTGTCCCACACCTTCTATGGTGTTTTGATTGTTTCCTTACATTATCTACAGTCAGCTCAAGACCATTTTCAATACAGTTTATTGATTTATGTTCAGCGCCATGGTACATAAATACTCTTTTTATATCTTTCATAAGTGATATAACTGATATATAACTTATAAATAAGAATATACGTATAACACCTTCTATTGCGGCAAGCGCAGTTTGCGAATCCACTACGCTATGTAAAAGCTGTGATAAAAAGAATGGCAGTACCATAAATATACCTATTGCCAGTACAATAGCAAGCACAACGGTACATATAGTTTCTATGTTTTCTTTATTATTATTTTTCTTTTCTTCTTTAGGAAACCGGTTCTCTGTTTCCTCTTCTTCATAAAAATCTGCAGAATATGTAAGGCTTTTCATTCCAAGCATCAATGACTCCACAAATGCAACAACACCTCTTATTATAGGCAGCCTGAAAAAAACAGACTTTTCAGAAATACTTTTACATTTGCCTCTCGAAACCGTTATTTCACCATTAGGCTTTCTTACAGCAATAGAATATTCAGACTTATATTTCATCATTATGCCTTCAAGTACAGCCTGTCCTCCAATTCCTGATGATTTCATAACTTCCTCCATTACAACAGAATTATCCCATTAGGTAAAAATGGTCACAACATCCATACAGAGGGTGCTGTGACCATTGACAATGCCGGCAGACCGGCTTTAATTTCTCTAATTAGCCTGCATACCATACTTACGGTTGAATTTATCAATCGCACCACGGGCCTGTACAGTCTTCTGCTGGCCTGTGTAGAAAGAATGGCATTTGGAACAGATTTCTACATGGATTTCCTCTTTTGTAGAACCAGTTACAAACTCATTGCCACAGTTGCATACCACCTTTGCCTGATAATAGGCAGGATGAATTCCTTCTCTCATTATTATAACCTCCATTCTGCAATCCCGTAGTACACGTATGCCTGCGCACTATGGACAGCAAATACCAATCAATATATCATTAAAACACAACTTCCTAAGTATAACACACTAAATATTCTATTGCAATATCTTTTTATCTGGTTTTTCTCATTTTTTATTTTACTGTTATTATTTATATAAAACGTTGACAAATATTATATAATATACTATAATTC
>VSNJ01000232.1 GCA_009774235.1 Lachnospiraceae bacterium | reverse complement strand
CTCTTTAAATGTATTATTAAATCAATTCTTTAGTATATTATTTTTTAGTCTGTTATTTCCCTTAAATTAGACACCCTCTCTAAAATATTCTTTTCAAATTCTTCATCAGAAAAGCCTGGTTTCCTTGTATCATACCAGATATTGCAAGGTACATTACCACAACTGCCACAACTCGTTAATCCCTTATTATTTATTGCACATTCATATATTGCACATGTTTGGTTATCTTGTATATAAAATACTTTTCCAAGACATTCATTACATCCTTTACATTGTATTCCATAATAACCACATTTCCAGCACTTAGTCCCACAACAACTTACTCTTGTAATATTTTTCTGTTTCTTTTTGCTAAATCCTGCAAAGACAAGCTGGTATGACTTGTCAAGCATATCCTTAAGCAAATCATCTGGAACATTTCCATCTGGTCTAACAGAATTCCAATGTTTCTTATCCATGTAATATCCAGGAACTATATCCTCATACTGCTGTCTTAGAAACTCTCCTTCTGATGGTTCCAGTTTTAAAGTAATATAATATGGAATATCTTTATCATCCAGACATATTGCTGCAAACAATTTACCTCCTATCTGATAACGTATCCAGTTCCACTCTTTTTTCAAATCTTTTGTAACTCCATTTTTAGCAAGTAAAAATCCATCAATCCATCCATACTTCATATTTCCCCTCATTTCCGCATAAATATATATGCTTTCTGTTTACCACTATTAACCTGCACTCATTAAAGATAACACACATTAAAACATGTTAATTGAAAAATTTAATTATTATTCTTTCAGTTTAAATAATAATTTTATTGCTTTTTATTACTGGTTTCTTTATAATTAATATATTAACATAATAAACATGACAATTATATGTCATGTCTGTTTTAAATTTTAATATTAATCCAAATAACATTTACAATGTTTTCTTGTAGACATCTTGTAAATTTTTGTGCTATTAATTTTAATTATAAGGAGAAAATATATTGGAAAAAACCAGGATACAACATATAGATATTACAAGAGGAATTGCAATAATATGTATTATTTTAGGACATCTTGGAAATGCACATATAAATAGTGTAGTATTTACATTTCATGTACCTGTTTTCTTTTTTATCACAGGTTATTTTACTAATACAAATCTTTGTATAAAAGACTTTATTAAAAACAAAACCAGAACACTTTTAGTTCCATATGTTTTCACAAGTTTTTTAATTATATTACTTGGCACTTTAGAATACCTGGTTTTTGTAGATAAAACGGCTTCCTGGCAGGCATTAACAGGATGGCTGTATGCCGCAATATATGGGGCTGGTGATTCATATTCATCACCCTTTTATATTAAGGCAATAGGTTCTCTATGGTTTTTATGGGCATCCTTTTGGAGCAGTATCTTTTTACGTTGTTTATTAAATACAAAAAAAACTGCAGCCAGAATTGTTATCGTCTTAGTTTTATTTATTGCTGGATACTGGTCTAGGGCATTGTTCTGGTTTCCATTAAGTATACAAGCAGGATGTTGTGCAACATTATTTTTATATATTGGATATCTGTTTCATAATTCAGAAGATATATTTAAAAAATTTCCAAAAGAATTAAAAACTTTTATAACTATTTTTGCATTATTAACCTGGTTGTCTTTTATAAAAAATTTCCAGTCATTCTGGCTTGTGCATTGTGATATAGGAAGAGGAATTATTGATATTTTTGGCTGTATATGTGGCTGTTATATAATAATACTTATTTCATTATATATTAAAAAGCATATTCCTATAATCTCCAAAGCACTTTCATTTTTAGGAAAATATAGTATATTTATGTTATCTATACATAGCATTGAGCTCAACACCTTACCATGGTGGCAGTTAACCCAGCTATTAGTTAAATATGGTATGCCTGGATATCTCCAGCTGTACTCTGTTATCTTTGGAAAATTTACTGTTATTATTTTAGGTACAATAATTTGCGCAAACTGGAACCTGCCCCGTAAAATCTTTGGCATATCCCCATGTCCTATAAAAAGCAGGCAATAATATATCCACTTTTTATATAAAACAAGCCAGCCTGGCAACACACCAGGCTGGCTCTTAATTTTTTCATATACAATATAAAAGTTTCTTTTCACTGCTCAAGCTGCTTTCCTAAAAAGCTTGCAGCTGTTGCAGTAAGTTTCTTTTCTGTTTCACCAAATTCTGCTTTGCCCTCTTTAGACAAAAGAACTACTGCACCTATTGCATCACCTTCACATATAATAGGGCTTATAGCTTCACAAGAAAAATGTTCTTCTTCATTTGCAATCGTCCTGTAATTCTTTTCTCCACCTGATGCAATTAAACTCTGCCTGTCATCAATCGCCTGTTCCAGCTCTTTGCTTACAGGTTTCTGCAATAAATCCTTTTTAGCACCACCAGATGCAGCAATAACAATATCCCTGTCAGCTATTGCCACTATATGGCCTGTTGTCTGGGATAATGCATCTGCATACTGTTTTGCAAATTCACCTAAATCCCCCATCATTGAATATTTTTTTAAAACAATCTGGCCTTCACGGTCAGTATATATTTCAAGCGGATCACCTTCACGGATTCTCAGGGTACGTCTTATTTCTTTTGGAATTACTACACGCCCCAAATCATCTATTCTTCTTACAATCCCAGTTGCTTTCATAATATTTAATTATCCTCCATTTCCACAAGACCACAGAAAGTATAAACTTAATAATACCTTTCTATGGTTATTTTTCATAATTGTTTATGGAATTATTATGTGAAAAGAGGAAATTTTTATTCATAATGTTATTTAACATTAATAACTGTAAAATATACCATAAATGTTAAATACTGGCAGATTTTATAATATAATGCTATATATTTCCAACTTTTTTTGACATTACCACAAAACCTTCGCCAGACATTCCAGATATTCCAATAGAAGGCTGGTTTTTCTCCTGGTCCCATATAACATTTACATATGCAGTTTCAATATGGCTGCCATATTTTACAATTAACTTTCTATCTTTATATTCCCATGTACCTTGTATTGAACAACATTCGTAATAGCCATTTTTACCAAGTTTCACAGGCACAGAACAAGTAATTCCCTGTGGAAGTTCTGGTTTTAATGTTATTTTTTCATAAATTCCATACAATACATCTTCTTGTATATCCTGCTCTTTTTCACCTGCATATGGCTGTGCACTAAGAACAGGCCAGCCATCACAAGTCCAGTATATTTTACGTATTTGTAACTTTGAAGGTTCTGGGCTTCCTGTAAAATTATATTCCCTTATATGATAAACAATATACCATGAACCATCTGTATCATGTAATACAGAATTATGTCCTGGTGTCATATAAGCCTTGCCATCATTCCACTTATAACCACAATGTATAAGCAGCCCCGTAGAATTATCACTATCAGACAAATCTGTCATACTGCGTCCTTTAAAATCTACATATGGACCAGTAATATTACGGCTTCTGGCAACTCTTATATTATAATCTGTTTTTAATGAACCATATGATACAAACAGATAGTAATAATCTGTATCAGGATTATATATTATATATGGACCTTCTATTGCTGCACTCATCCATTCTGGCCTTCTGGCAACACATATTCCGATGCCATCTTCTGCTGCAAGCCCTGTTTCCTTATCTAACATAAGCATATAGCATCCTCCCCAGAAAGAACCATATAACATATAAACATCACCCGTTTTTACATCTGTAATAATATTGGCATCTATTGCATTAACAGGCATGGCATCTGTAGTTTTAAGAACACATCCACGTGGTGTAAATGGTCCCTCAGGACTATCTGAAACAGCAAGAAAAATACACGACTGTCTTACACCCCATTTAGAATTAGAACAATAAAGCCTGTATTCACCATTTATCTTAATAATATCTGGAGCCCATATATCATTACTTCCCGTCCATGAAACCGCTTCCTCTGGCGGTCCAGGTACTACTTTGCCAATCCTCTCCCAATTTATCAAATCATCTGAACAGTGGCAGACAGCCCCTGTGCAATATATGTAGTATTTCCCAGAAATATCATCTTTGTATATTGCAGGGTCATGTATAAACCAAAGCCCTGTATTAATACCAGGACGGTCCTTACCTTTTTTTACTTCTGGTTTAGGAAGGTCTGCTGGTGGTTTTTCTGGATAAATAAGTTCTGTGCCCATAATTAATACTCCTCCTTCAGTATATTTATTATTCATACCTTATCACATATAATCTGTTTTAACAACATTAATATTGTTTAATTTCCCATTTATTTAATATTATTCCAAATAATAATAAAGATATATAAAAAGCACACAGAAATTCCATATTATCTTGTATTTAATTATTCAAAATACAATTATAATTCCAATTAAATTATATATTACTTTAACCAGTTATCTAATTTAAACCCATCTCCAATATATACTGCAGCTTTTCCAGCAAGCTCTCTTGTATCTGTTATTCCAATATTATTTTCTATTGCTTCTATAATCAAAACAAGAGGACTCACTGTACACCTATAATCTTTAAGTAAATGGATAACCACCTGCCGCAAAAGTGAATATGAAACCACATCAGGTACAATGTTCCTGGTAATATATGGATACTGCATACTAAGATTTTCCACCATATAATAAATTGTCTGGTTATTTAATATATATTCAATATTTCCAAATATCTTTTCTTTTAATTTTACTAAAATAAGTATTATATCTTCCTCTGTTTTACCTTTCTGCCTGCCTTTGTAAACACATACCCCATTAATACAGATACTATACTGGTCTGGTTCCAGGGCAAGCTGGTCCATAATATGTACTTCAATTAGTCTTTTGGACATGATATAAAAAATCTGTTATAATAGACAAGGGAATAATCATTTTATTATATAAAAGCGGGGAACAGCATTATGGTACAGATTAGTAAAAAAGATAAGGAAAAAGTACT
>VSNJ01000231.1 GCA_009774235.1 Lachnospiraceae bacterium | reverse complement strand
ACATATAACTATAAAGAGTTTTTTAAAGAAGGCCTGGACCAAGTATTTGTTCAAGATAATGAAGTCTGGAGCAGGCAAGGTGTTCTTAGGGGAATGCATGTAAATGTGCAACATCCACAAGGTAAATTAATACATGTAATATCTGGGAGAATATTTGATGTTGTTGTTGATTTACGTATGGGGAGTCCTGTTTATAAAAAATGGTTTGGAATTGAACTTTCTGCAAGTAACCAAAAACAACTTTATATTCCAGAAGGACTAGGACATGGATATTTGGCATTAACAGACGCAGTTGTTTTATTTAAAGTAACAACACATTATATTCCAAACGATGAAATTCCGTTTTCGTGGAAAAGTAAAGAATCAGGAATTAAATGGCCTGTTGAAGGACTTAATATTATTCAAAATGAAACAGACCAGCATAGCAAGGATTTATCAGAAATACAATTTTAGGAGTATTTTTAGAGATGAATGTATTGTATACATGTGATGATAATTACGTATGGATAATGGGTATTTCAGTTATCTCTCTTTTTGAGAATAACAAACATATTCCTGGATTGGAAGTTTGTCTTCTTGGTGAAAATATTTCTATTAGGAATAAGAATATTCTAGGGGAAATTGGTAAGAAATATAACCGAAAAATTACTATTATTGATGTTCCGGAATTCAATATACCAGAATCCATTGTATCAGCAAGATGGCCATTATCTGCCTTTACAAGGCTTTTTTCTGGCAAGTTGCTTCCAGATAATATAAAAAGAGTTCTTTATTTGGATTGTGATACTATTATTTGTGGGAATATTTCATCATTAGATGGTTGGAATATGGAAGGGAAAATTTTTTGTGGTGTAAAAGATTGTATTGGCAAAACCTATAAAAAGAATATAGGAATGACCGGTAATGATGCATATATCAATGCAGGGGTACTGCTTATAGATTTGGAGAAACTTAGAAATATTAATATTGAAAATAATATAGATAAATACATGTATAAATACGAAAAGCTTATAAGTTATGCTGACCAGGATGTTCTTAATGGAATTTTTAATAAAGAGATTGGTTATTTACCACCAAAATATGATGTTATGACTATTGATGTTGTACATACATATGAAGAAATAGAAATTCTACGTAAACCTGCTAATTTTTATAGCCATGATGAAATAGCAGATGCATTGAGTGACCCAAGGATAATACATTATACAACAAATATGCTGGTAATAAGACCCTGGTTTAAGAATTCAAATCATCCATTAAAAGGAAAATTTGAACAATACATGAAGATAAGCCCATGGAAAAACCATTCCATGGCAGAGATGAGATTTGGTGGTGCAGGTAAAGCAATAAAGGCTGTTAATGTTCTTCCAAAAGGAATTGCATATAGAATCCTAGGGCTGGTACATGCGAAACTAAAACCTGGATATATAAGGCTAAAGAATTGGAAATAGAGGATGTTTTAATGATAGTTTCAATAATAATCCCAGTTTATAATGTAGAAAAATATCTGTTAAGGTGTATTGAAAGTGTATTGTCACAGACATATCCTTATATAGAAATTATTCTGGTGAATGATGGTTCAACAGATAATTCAGGAAATATATGTAATGAGATAGCATTAGTAAATCCCCAAATTAAAGTTATTCATAAACATAATGGTGGATTATCTTCTGCGAGAAATGCAGGAATAGAGGCCGCCAAAGGGGAAGCGTTATTTTTCCTGGATAGTGATGATTATTTGTCACATGATTGTATTGAACATTGTGTATATATTATGGAAAAAACAGAATCTGATATTTCAATAACCAGGATGATGTATACAGCAGAAGAAACAAATGATGAAATAGAAGAAGATATTATTTCTAAAGAGGTGTTATTAACGGCTATGGAAGCAATAGAAATTTCACTTTACCAGACTAAGTTTAGCTGCTGTGCTCCTGCAAAACTATATCGTAGAACTGTTATAGACAATGTAAGGTTTCCTGTTGGAAAATTATCAGAAGATTTAGCAACATGCCATTTATTTTTGGATAATGCAACAAGAATAGTTTATTCAAATAAATATGGATATTATTATAGACAACATAATAATAGTATTATGCATACATTTAACATTAGACGGATGGATGCTTTGGAGTGGGCTCTTGGAATAGAAAATTTTTGCAGAAATAAGTATAAGCCAATAACAGATGCAGCAATATGCCGTACATTTAATGTAGCAGTCCATTTGCTTTTAGACATGCCTGGCACTGGTGATGTATATGATATGTATTTTAAAATGTTATGGAATGAAATAAAAAGAACAAGATATATAGTTTTAAAGGATAAAAAAGCAAGAAAAAGAGACAGGGGAGCCGCATTTTTATCATATTTTGGAGAGGATATACTTAGAAAAGTGTGGAATAGCCAGTTGTCAATAAAAAGGAAGGTATTTAGCATTATATAAATAAAGGTGAGGTAAGTATATGGAACCTGTATTAGTTAGTATTATTATTCCTGTATATAATGTTGAGGAGTATTTGGAACAATGTTTAGATAGTGTTATTAACCAGACATATAAGAATTTGGAAATATGGCTTGTCGATGATGGTTCAAAAGATTCAGGTGGAAAAATTTGTGATAAGTATAAGGAGCTTGATTCAAGAATAAGGGTAATACATAAAGAAAATGGTGGACTTAGTAGTGCAAGAAATGTTGCTTTGGATTTAATGAAAGGTGAATATGTATACTTTTTGGATAGTGACGATTTCATTAGTTTAGATTTAATTGAAACTTATATTGATTTAGCTGAAAAGTATAATGTAGATGTTATAATGGGAACTTTCTATGAATTTTATGGAAATATTGATACTAAAGGCCATATTAATCCCAATATACATCCAGAAAAATTTAGTAAGACAGAAGCTCTAAAATTGATGCTTTTAGATGAAAAATTGTATCATGCAGCAAGCGGTCCACTGTTTAAATCAGATTTATATACAGATATCAGATTTCCTGTAGGAATGCTATATGAAGATTATGCTACGACTTATTATGTTATATTAAAATGCCAAAATGTACTGTATATTGATGATAATAGATACTATTATAGAATGCGCCCTGGTTCAATAATGAATTCAAAAGTTACAGAAAGGGATATGGTTATTTTAGATATTGCTGATAATATATCAAATGATATAGTTAAAGAATATCCAGAATTAGAAAATTATGCAATAAGAAAAAAAATAGTTGTAAATTTAAAATTTTATAGCAGGATTTTGGATACTGGTTTTGGAATTTTCAAAAAAGAGCAAGAAAGAATCAGAAAAACAGTAATGGATTGTGAAAAACAGTTTTTGGCATCTGGTTGTGCCAGGAAAGCAGATATATTGAAAATAAGAGCATTTAAAATGGGTAAAATTCCATTTTACTTAATATATAAGATTAGTGATTGTTTTCAGTTAATGAAAAAATCATTAGCATAGTGGGGAAATATGAAAGTAAAAATAAAGACTGTAGATATATGGCCAATATTACTTTGTATTGGAATTATTGGTAATCTGGTACTAAATGCCATTTATAATATGGGACAGGGTGATATTGTTACTTATAATGTCCTGCTATGGACATTTTTAATGTGGGGAAGCTTAATTACCAATCATAGAAGTATTAGTGGTAAACTATTTAAATTAATATTTATTGTAATGTTATGTGGAATTATTGGAAATATACATGGAGCTTTATTAGTAACTGATGGAATGTCTTCCTTAGATAATATGGTTATAAACTTTGCAACAATAATTATATTTGTGGCTATGAAAGGGGAAAAAATCAGCAGAGATTCATTAAATGCTATCATGAAAACATTAGTTATTTGTGGTATTGCAGCTTCATTATACGCAATGATAATGCAATCAATGTATCTTGTATACGTATTAAAAAGATTAGATGTAGCATATAATTCATGGTTTTACACCTCATTTTTAGGACAAAGAAATATTTTTGCTGGATATTGTTTTTTATCTTCAATAGCTGCATTATATTTATTTTCTAATAAAAGCATGGCTAAAAATAAAATATATCTGGCAGCAGTTATTTTATTTGGAATACAGATTTTTATAACTAATTCACGGACTGCATTTATTTCGTATTTGGCATTGATATTATTATATATATATTTAACAGCAGGAAAAAAAACAAAATTTTTATTAATAACTATTTCTATAATAGGTGCTGTTATCTTACTTCAAAATGAAATATTTAATAGTGTATTAAATAAATTTTTTATTCATACAACTTCCTCAGGTACTGATTCTGGTTCTATACGGCTGAATATGTGGAGAGAGGCTATAGGGTACAGTTTTGAAAAAATTGGTTTTATTTTTGGATTTGGAATATATCCAATGTCAGTTATTTTATTAGATAACTTTGGTTATGCAAGTACACATAACGCATATCTCGATACCTTTATGACAGGCGGAATGGTATATGTATTTATAATAATATATATATATTACAGGTCATTTAAGAGAATTAAAAAGTGTACAGACAAGCATTATTCTATGTTTATGATTTCTGCTTTAATAGCATTTCTTTTATATAATACTACTGAAGCTGGTATGGCATTGTTTACACAGAACTATTTTTCAATTACGGCAACAATTTTGTTTGTCATAATACCGATGGGGTATAATGGGGAAAATATTGAGGAAAATAAAAAAAGAATTAAAGTAAAGGGTTAATAATGAATAAATCTATTCTTGTAATTAGTAATACATATTTTCAATTAATAGTAGCAATACAGTTAAAAGAAACTTGTTGGTTTAACGACAAGGTTGATATAGTAATTACTGACCAATCAAACAATTCAGAGAAAGTTGCAAAAAATCTTTCAAAGCTGCAAATATTTAATAAAGTTATCTGGAGAAAAACAAAAAATCTCTGCCAGAATACAAGCAATATTTATCTAAATATAAAAAAGTATAAATATATATG
>VSNJ01000230.1 GCA_009774235.1 Lachnospiraceae bacterium | reverse complement strand
TATCTTTCCAAAATCACACAATATTCAGTTGTCAAATTTTACTCTCAGACTATCTGGTGAGAATCCGAGAGGCTATACAATATTAAATACTTTTCAAGTCCATCCACAGACAGCCCGCTTTTATCCCATCCATAATATATTGGCACACATTTATGGTGCCTTGTCACCCATTCACTTCCATCCATATACAAATTTTTCCCTTCAATCCTGTAACCAAGGTCATTTACACCAAAAACCTGGCCTGTTTCTTCACGCAGGTTATAATCAAAAACAATATATTTATAATACCCTGATACCATGCCATCCGGCAGTATTACCCTGTTTTCAAATATCTCATCATATTTCGCAGCCAGTTTCCTTTTCCACTTTAAAATACCATCTATCCTTTCCATCTGGATAATGCCTAAAGCTGCTGTAAATTCACTAATCCTGTAATTAAAACCACTTTTTAACGGATATGTAACTTTTCCATTAATTACCTCTTTACCATAATTCCTGTATTTTTCTACAAAACCAATTAATCCTTCATTACTGCTTACCACCATCCCGCCTTCACCTAATGGCAGTGTCTTTGTTGCATAGAAGCTGTAACTCCCAGCAATCCCCCAGCTCCCAGCTTTTTTACCGTTCCATTCTGCCCCATGTGCATGGGCGCAGTCTTCAATTAAATATACCCCTCTGGCATCACAGAAAGCTTTTATTTCTTCAACCTGGAAAGCAATATGCCCGCCTATATGCACAATAATTACTGCTTTAGTATTTTCTGTTATAACTTCTTCCAGGGATTTTAATGACATACATAAATCATTTTTATTACAGTCTGCATAAACTACATTCCCGCCAGCTTTATACACTGCCTGCGCTGTAGCCCAGAATGTATTGGCTGGCACAACAACATCCCTGCCTTTTACACCAATGTAATCCAGTATGGCAAGCAGGCCTGCACCACCACTTGAAACAGCCCTTGACTCAATGCCTGTAAAATCTTTAAACATCTCCTCAAATTTTCTTTGCATTTCCCCGTCAGACCACATATCTGAATCAAAAACGTCATCCAGCAGTTTATAATAATCTTCCCTGCATTTTTTTTCAAAAGGCAGTACCATAGCAAAATCCCCCTTTGTTTAAATAAATTTCTTTGTATTAAGCTTTGCCAGTTTGTCAAAAATCTCATTAAAACCTGTTATCCTGCATACATCACACCCGCCCTGGCAGTCTGGGCACAGGAGTTTGTTTGTTGCTAATTTTCTTGTTTCAGAATTCCACAGGCTGCCAAATGTCATTTCATTGATATTGCCCAGGCATATTTCATCATGGCGTCTTTTTTCACATAAATTCACTGTACCATCCGCATGTATTATTGAAGTCAGGGAATGTGCCACACATGGAAGTGAATTATTATCTTTTACAATCCTGTCTTTTATATTAATTAAATATTGTATCCTCCTGTCTTTTGTCCAGCTGATAAGGTTTTTCTTTAAATCAAGCATATCCTGTACTGTTGGCAGTATATCCTCTGCCTCTTCAACAGGACGGAAATATATATAATCCACCCCTGTTTTATCCAGCTTTTCTATTAATTGTTCCAGGTCATGCATATTTCTTGTTGTAATAACATATCCTACACCAATATATGTTTTTTCAGGGTTCCTGCATGAACATATTTTTTTCAGGTTGTTTAATACAGTATTAAATTTGTTTATCCCTTTTTCATTTTTATATTCTTCTTCATTGCTGGAATCTAGTGATACCCTTATCCAGTTAAATTTATACGCATCTGCCGAAATATCAACTGTGCCATTAGTTATAAGTCCAAGGTTAATATTATTGGAATATGCATATCCTGCTATTTGTGAAAAATTTTTATGTAAAGTTGGTTCACCACCACCTTCAAGTGTAACCCCTGTCCCTTGTCCTGCAAATTCATCAAGAAGCTCTATAACTTTCTCATAAGAAAGGCTTGCCCCTTTTTTCATTAATTCCTTGTCAGTACACCAGCTGCACCGGAGGTTACATGCATTTGTAAGGTGCATCTCAACACTTATTGGGAATATTGGGTCATATTTTCTTGTACCCCTGTATACATCTAATATTGACTCAACCTTTTTATAATTTAACAGCAGTTTCAATTTGCTGTATTCAAATTCAGACCAGTAGTTGTTCATATTGTTTCTCCCTTCAAAACCTGGATATTATTAATAATACAGGATATTTTATTTATATCTTCCTCTTCCAGGTATGGATGTACAGGCAGTGACAATACACGCTGTACAAGATAATCTGTATTCTTAAAATCCCAGCCACCTGATATGGACCCACTAAAAGCATACTGTCCATGCAGCCCTTTTGTATAATATACCATTGAAGGTATGCCATGCTTTTTTAATACCGACTCTATCTTTTCCCTGTGTCCACTGTTTTTACATATAACTGTATATTGTGCCCAGCTTGAATAATAACCACTTTTTATCTCTGGTGTAATAACTTGTCCCTTGCTGCCAAGCAGGTCTGTATATCTTTTTGCAATATTATTAACACTTTCTAGTTCATATCCTGTAAAAGCCTTAAATTTAATCCGCAATATTGCGGCCTGTATTGTATCAAGCCTTGAATTCATCCCAATACGTACATTGTCATATTTACTGCTTCCTTTTCCATGTACACACAATGAACGGATTATTTCTGCCCAGTTGTCATTATCCGTAAATACAGCGCCACCATCACCATAACATCCAAGTGGTTTCGCAGGGAAAAATGATGTTGTTGAAATATCCCCAAAACTGCACGCCATTTTATTGCCTATTGCACCACCAAAACCCTGTGCAGCATCTTCCAGGACCAGTAAATTATATTTATCTGCTATTTCCCTGATTCCAGGGTAATCTGCAGGCTGCCCGAACAAATCCACTGCAATAATAACCTTTGGGATTAAATTTGTATTGTTTATTGTATAAATTACTGCTTCTTCAAGAGCATTGACTGATATATTAAACGTATCTTTTTCAACATCCACAAATACAGGCACTGCACCAAGGAAAGCTGGCGCTTCACCTGATGCAAAAAATGTAAAATCTGGGACAAATACAGCATCACCTGAGCCAATGCCCCATGCCATAAGAGCCAGGACCAGTGCATCTGTGCCATTTCCACAGGTTATGCAGTGCCTGGCACCAACATAAGTAGCAAGCTGTTTTTCTAATTCCCCTACTTCTGTACCAGAAATAAAAGCTGCCTCTGAACACACCCTTGAAATTGCACTGTCTATCTGTGTTTTTAAATTCTGGTATTGTGCTTTTAACCCCCTGAATTCCATAAACAATACTCCTTATACAATACATATCCTTATATACAAGTTATACATCCCTGCCATTTACTTCCTGCCTGATGGAACTGCCTTCCATTTTATAAACTCTTTTGCATATATGGCAGTGTAAATCCTGGTCCAGGACCTGCCCGCATTCACACACCCATCCTGCCTGCTTAGCTGGTACACCTGCCACAAGGGCATGTGCAGGCACATCCTTTGTCACCACGGCACCTGCGGCCACCATGCACCATTCCCCCAGCTCATGCCCGCATACTATTGTTGCATTGGCACCGACTGTTGCACCTGTCCTTAAGATGGTCTTCCTGTAGCCAGCCCTGCCTTTAGGGTATTTTGCCCTTGGTGAAATATCATTGGTAAACACTACAGACGGACCACAGAATACATAATCCCCAAGCTCTGCACCTTCATATACTGAAACATTGTTCTGTATTTTTACACCATTGCCAATATGCACATTGTTTGATATGTTTACATTCTGCCCCAGTGAACAGTTTTTACCAATTATGGCCCCATCCTGTATATGGCAGAAATGCCATATTTTTGTCCCTTCACCTATGCTGGCACCATTATCAATGTAACTGCTTTCATGTACAAAATAGCCTTCCACCTAAAACACACCTTCCATATCTGTACTTGCAAAATCTCCCAGCGGAAGTTTTACTGGCTGCCCTGTCTTCGCGCTTTTATATACTGCCAGTACAAGTTCAACTGCCCGCCTGCCTGCATATGCATCAACATACGGCTTACTGTTATTTTCTATTGCTGAAACCATATCTGCAAACAGTGGTGTATGCCCGTTACCATAAACGTTGCCTGTTATTTCTTCTAAACCTTTATTGCCAATGTCACTCCCTGTTTCATCTGCAAAATCCCACACATCAATGCTGTTAACTGACTTCCCTCCAAGCTTCACGGTCCCTTTTTCCCCAAAAAGGTAAAGGGTTTCCTCAAGGTTCTTTGGAAATACATTGGTTGTACCTTCAATGGTACCTATGCTGCCGTTTTTAAATTTTATAACAGCCATGCCCACATCCTCAGCTTCCAGGTAATTATGGAACTGTTGTTTTACCACACCATATACTTCTTCAATTTCATCACCTTGCATCCACCTTAAAAGGTCTATCCCATGTATGCACTGGTTCATAAGGGCACCACCATCATTTCCCCATGTGCCACGCCATGGTGCCTGTATATAATAAGACCTGTCCCTGTTCCAGCGTACATGCACTGAACCATGTGATATTTTCCCAAAACGCCCCTGTTCCAGTGCTTCCCTTGTTTTCTGGACTGCAATGTTGAAACGGTTCTGGTGGCATGCACAGACTTTAACATTATATTTTTCTGACAGTTCTATAATCCTGTCCGCATCCTCCAATGACATTGCTATTGGTTTTTCTATAACCACATTTATGCCATGTTCTATACAGTAACAGGCAATCCCTGCATGCATCCCGCTCTCTGTTGCAATACTTACTAAATCAGGATGTTCCATGACAACCATTTCCTTATAACTTGTATAACGCTTTATCCCTTTATCCATGCCAAGACTGCTCTTTTCAAGTACCTGTCCCATGTTCCCAGGGAGGACATCACATACTGCTGTTATTTCAAGATTATTGTCTTTAGCTGCTTTTATATGGTTTGCAGAAATCCT
>VSNJ01000023.1 GCA_009774235.1 Lachnospiraceae bacterium | reverse complement strand
GTAAGACAACTTCTTGACCCGGTTCTTGCTAAAGTATAGCATGTTTTTTATAATATTTTCAAAAGACTAATTGAAGTATATATCATATTAATATCATTTAAAGAGTAAAACAGGCTGTATGCTTCCATACAGCCTGTTTACATATATTGCCTGCAAAATTCCACGGTATAACATTTGATATAGCTTAAAAAGCCTGGCTTAAATTATTTCTCTGACTTATAAAGTGCTGCAACCTGCTTATCAGTAAGAGCCTTGTTCCAAAGCTTAACTTCATCATAGCAGCCCTTGAATGGGATATCCCAAGCATTGATACCTAAATAGAATCTGTTGCTGTTTGTCATTGTCTTATTAGCTACTGTACCATTGCCATAAAGTTCACCATTTACATATGTCCAGCCATGGTGGCCCTTAACATATCCGTCAGCACCTTTTTCGCCATACTCACAAGTATCCTTTGTGTCAACTACTAATGTAATATGTACCCACTTACCTTTAGTTATTGCTGTCTTTTCTACCCAGTTGCCATCTGCATCCTGTGCACAGTACCATGGGAACTCATCATTCTTGCCACCTGTTATTCCATGTGACCAGATATATGGGTCTCCGCCATTGTCATGGTCTGTCCTGTGTGTAATAGATACCCAGTGTGTATTTTTAGGGTCTGTAATCTTATTTCCTGTGAAGAAAATTGTCATAAAGTTGCTCATGCTGTTATCAGCTTTTACCCAGAATGAAATTGTCCATGGGCCAGTTCCAAGTTTAACATTCTTAAGCTCTGCGCCATAAGAAGAAGAACGGTCTAAGTAAAGAGCCTTGCCCTTCTTGCCTTTAACATATTTAAGCTTAACTTTCTTTGCCTGTGATGCCTCAGGAAGTACACCTGTCTCAGTATTGCCTGTTGTATAACTTGTAGTATCTCCCTTACGTGCAACTGCTACTACATTCTTGTTAGCTTTGTCCATGTTGAAATTATACTTTGGTGCTGGAACCTTTGCTGCTGCATCAGCTGTTGTTGTGTTTGCGTATGTAGCACCGCCTAAAAGTAATGCAGCTGCCAGTACGCCACTTAAAAACTTCTTAAACATAATTAAACTCCTCCTTTATGAAACGTTCATTGATTTCTAAAATATTTTAACATTTAGTACAATATTTGTCAATACTTTATGTAAAAAATATGAATAAATTAAGTTTTTTATGTGAACATTATAGTAAAAATTACCAAAAACAGTTTAAAAGGCTTAAATTATTTCATCTTAACCTTTATAACAACAGCCTGGCTATAAACTTTTCCATCATCACTTTTTAAATAACTGCGTATACGGAAATAATATGTTTTGCCACTCTTTAGTTTCTTGTCTTTATATGTATATGATGTCTTAGAAGCAGATACATCTTTAATCTTTGTATAGCTTCCTGCTTTCTTCTGGCTGTATGCAAGCTCATATCCGTCACATGAACCAGCTTTTTTCCATGTAAATTTAACAGAATTAACATTTTTAGCTTTTTTAGCTGTACCCTTAAATGAAACCACTTCGCCTGGAACTGCTGGTTCCTGTGGTTCATCCACGCTAACTCCTGGCACATCTGCTTTATCCATATAGAATGTAACATCCTTTACATTACTTCCATCACTTAAAGCTAATACACCATTCTTTATTGACAGGTAATTGCCTGGTTTATGGACACTTTCAAATGATACGCCTTTTCCTGCCTGCATCTGTACTGTACGGAAAGTCTGTCTTCTTGCTGTCTTAGCCATACCTGTAGTATCTTGTGCAAGTGCAACATTACCATCATCATCAACAGTAATATAAAGTCCTGGTTTATTCTCAGATTCAATAGAAACATATGCATCATTTGCCTTGTCAGCTTTGCCCTGCCTTATAACCCATAAACCGTCTGCTGTTTCTGTACCCTTGTTCTCACCAATAATTATGGATTTATATGGATATACTTTATCATCACTTGAATTCACAAATGTTTCATGTGAGAGTCCTGCACCTGATGAGGTATAAATCTTTGAAGCAGTACCACTTATTCCTGTTGCAGTTTCAGGTATTGGCTGTACAGAACCATCTTCATTAAAATGTACTTCTGTTATACATGCTGTCCTGCGGTAGCCATTGCCGCCTGGAAGTGAGCCATTATGGTAAATAAAATATGTCTTGCCGCCAAAATCAAATACCGCCATATGATTTGTATTAGATGTTGCAGCAGGAGGCATAAGTATACTGCCAAATTCCCATTTGCCATCAAGCAGGTTATCTGTTGTAGCATATGCCATCTGCTCTCTCCAGCCATAAGCATAGAACAAGTAATATTTGCCATAATACTTCCCATCAGCATCCTTACGCCTGTAAATCCAAGGTGCTTCTGTAAATGTAGATGGTGCTGTCATTTCAATAACATCTGCTTCTTTGCTATTATAGCCAAATGTTATCTGTCCATCACCATTAATATCCTTTATGGACATCATATCCTCATTCAGTTCACATGAAAAATTCTTGCCATTGCCCCAGTTAAGATAACGGTGTTCTTCGCCCTTGTCATCTGTTTCAATCCATACTGTAGGGTCAATATCATTCCATCCGCTTGTTTCCTTTGTTGTAAAATCCCCTTTTACAAGAGGCTCACCTTTATCCACAAACGGACCCGTTGGACTGTCTGACACTGCAACACCTATTGACTGCTTGCCTGATGACGTTGCATCCCATGTACAATGGTAGAAATAATACCTGTCTTTACCAGCTTCTTTGTCATAATGCTTCGCAACCTGGCCTGCCCATGCAGATATCTCATCCTTAGCCCATGGTATAGACTTTTTATCAGCCTTCATTATAACACCTTCATATTTCCAGTTTACAAGGTTCTTTGTTGAATAGCACTGCCATTCAGGAATCTCATATGCTGTGCCACTTTTGGATGCATCATGTCCCTGGTACATGTAAACTGTATCCCCGTCTACAAGCACTGCAGGGTCACCGCCATATATAAGGTTTCCTTCTGTGTCATACCCTCCTATAGGGTTTCCTGTTGTACACTTGTCAAGAACTATATCCTTGGCTGCCTCTGCGGCCGTACTTTCTTTAAAACTGCCTGGAGCTGTTGTAATAACAAGGCTTAACATAAGTGAGCCTGCTACCAGTTTTCTTTTTAACATAATAATCCCCCTTGCCGTCTCTGCGGCTAAAATAATAACATTAAGGTTTAATATATCTTAACCAGCATTACCTGCTGGGATACATCTCCCGCATGTTATTTAATTTTCACCTTAACAGTTGCATATGCACTGTACTCTGTCTTACCATTAAACTCCTTGTAACTTCTTACACTGAAATAATATGTCTTGCCTTTCTTTAACACATTTTCTGTATCTTCATATGTACAGCTTACGCCATCTGTTTCGGCAATATACTCATAGCCTTTGCCCTTCTTTGTACTATAATATGCCTCATATCCCAGAGCTCCTGAAGCTTTCTTCCATGTAAGTTTTACAGTCTTTGTCTTTTTGCCAGAAACTTTTACTTTAAGGTTCTTTACCTTTGCTGCCTTTGGAACAACTGACACCTCAAGGTTTGTTGACTTTGTAACACCTCCTTCTGCATATGTAATTACAAGTGCCTTTTTACCAGACTTTGAAGTATCTATATCTGGTGCATTGCTTGTAAAATCTGTAACATCCTTTGTTGTGCCATTTGCATAAACAGCTGTTACTGTTACATTTTTAGTATTTACCTTGTCACCCACATGGAACTGCTTCTTACTTATTGTAGCAGCAACAGAGCGCAAACTTGTGTCATTTTCATCAAATCCAAGATAAAATGTTGAAGCTGTCTTATCACTTCCATCTGCAAGTACAAGTTTTCCATTAAATATTGCAAGGTAATTACCTGGATAAGCAACACTTTCAAATGAAATACCCTTTTCATCATCAAGTCCTTTTACTGACCTGAATGTCTGTTTTGCAGATGTATCTGCCAAACCGTCAGTATCCTGTGAAAGCATTACCTTAGAACTGTTTTGTGCTGTTATATATAAACCAGGCTTATTTTCAGACTGTATAGAAACATATGCTGCTTTGCCTGCATCTGCTTTGCCATCCATAAAAAGCCACTGTGCATCATCTTCATTCTCACCAAGCCCTGAACCAACTTCAAGGTTTATTGGATAATCCCCGTCTGAATTTGTATTCCTAAGTGTTTTATGTGACAGTGTTTTGCCTGAATTAGTATAAAGTACAGATGTATTGCCAAAAAGCCCTGCTGCTGTTTCAGGTATCTCCTGTACAGTACCATCCTCATTAAATTTCATTTCTGCAAGGTTAGCTACACGGCGGTATCCATTGCCTCCTGGCAATGCACCATTATGGTAAAGGAAGTAAGTTTTTCCCTGGAAATCAAATACTCCCATATGGCTTGTATTTGATGTTGCATTTGGAGGCATAAGGACACTTCCAAATTCCCACTCACCATCTAAAAGATTGTCTGTCATTGCATATGCAGACTGCTCTCTCCAGCTATGTGCATAAAACAAATAATACTTTCCATAATATTTGCCATTCTCATCCTGGCGTCTGTAAAGCCAAGGAGCCTCTGTATATGATGGAAGATTTTTCTGTATAATATCAGCATCTTTAGATGATTTCCCACATGTAATCTTCCCATCACCATTCAGGTCCTTTACTGTAACCATATCTTCTTCAAGTTCACATATATAGAATATACCATTGCCCCATGCGAGATAACGGTGCTCTTCACCATTCTCATCTGTTTCAATCCAGGCAGTAGGGTCAATATCATTCCAGTTGCTTGTCTGTGGCTCTGTAACTGTACCTTTCACTATAGGCTCACCTTTGTCCACAAAAGGTCCTGTAGGGCTGTCTGACACTGCAACACCGATTGACTGCTTGCCTTGTGAAGTTTTATCCCAAGTACAATAGTAGAAATAATATTTATCTTTGTACTTAATTGTCTGTGCTGCCCATGCTGCGTCATCAAAGCTTCTCCATGATATATCTGTTGCCTCCATAATAGGGCCTTCATATTTCCATTCTTTTAAATCTTTGGTAGAATAGCATATCCAGCCTGTAATACTGTATACATCATCCTTAGCCATATCACGCCCTGTATAAAGGTAAACTGTATCACCCTCAACCATTATTGCAGGGTCTCCTCCATATATAAGGCTGCCATCTGTATCATAACCTCCTATTGGGTTACTTGCAATATTCCTTTCCAATGCAACCTCATCAGCTGCAAGCGTCTCTCCATTCTGTGCTGCAAGTGCCACAGCATCAGAACTTCCTGCACTGCTTTCACTTGCATTGCACCCACACGTGAGGGATGTAATGGCAAGTCCTGCAACAAGGGTTGGAACAATAATCTTTTTTCTTCTCATAACTTCCTCTCCTCTCCAAAAATTTAAAAATACCTGTCATACTCCTGCAAGGTATCCTGGCAGGCTGTATGCTTATGTACTGCATTGACAAGTTTAGAAAAACCAAAAATATTTTATGGTTTATGCAACATTATAACCAATCAATAGAAAATATGCAATATTTACTGTAAATTTCATATAAATTTTTATACAATTTTCCTAATTACCATAATTTATTTTAGTATTTTGTTTATTTTTTTATTGTAAAGCATGCATAAATATGCTAATCTTTATTTAGGTTTTTAAAAAAGGAGGTAAAGCAATAATGAGGAAAAATTTAAAGCAATTAACTTCATGCCTGTTAGCGGCTGCGCTTGCCGCAGTACCATTAGCAAGTCCACTGGTACAGGCACCGCTGTCTGTACAGGCAGCAGATGCAACATTAACAGTTTCACCATCACGTGTTTCTGTACATGACCCATCTATTATGGAAGCAACAGATGGTACATACTATGTATTTGGCTCACATATTGATGCTGCCAAGTCCAAAGACCTTGTAAACTGGACTACATTTACTAATGGATATACTTCATCCAACAATGCAATTTTTGGTGACCTTTCCAAGAACCTTGCTAAACCTTTTAAATGGGCAGGTGAAAATGACTGTGACAGCAGAGGCGGTTTTTCAGTGTGGGCTCCTGATGTATTTTACAATAAAGACTATGTAAATGCAGACGGGACTACAGGTGCATATATGATGTACTTCTGTACTACATCAACATATAAGCGCTCTGTTATAGCTTTTGGTGTATCACAGAATGTTGAAGGTCCTTACACTTGTGTTGACACTCTGGTTTACTCTGGTTTTACAAAAAATAAGGCTACTGACCCAGGAAGTGAAATCAATACACAGTATACCAATACAAATATTGGTGAACTTATTGAAAATGGAACTCTTAAAGATGGTGTAAATGACAAATGGTTCTTAAGGGATGGTTCTGGCTATGACACAGCTTATGCACCTAATGCCATTGACCCCACCCTGTTTTATGACAAGAACGGCAAGCTCTGGATGACATACGGCTCATGGTCTGGTGGTATTTTCATTCTTGAAATTGACCCTAAGACAGGCATGGCAATTTACCCTGGTAAGAACTCAACTACAGCAGACGGACTTGTTGTTGATGAATATTTCGGGACACGTATTGCTGGCGGATATACCAAATCAGGCGAGGGTCCTTATATACTTTATGACAGTGAATCAGATTACTACTACCTTTATGTTTCTTATGAATCCCTCAATGCTGGAGGCGGATATAATATGCGTCTCTTCCGTTCTAAATCACCAGACGGCCCTTACCTTGATGCCGCAGGCAACAATGCTGCACTTACAGGCAGGGTAGACAATACTGGAATTGGAATAAAAGTAATGGGTAATTATAAGTTCTCTTCCCTTGAGAAAGCATACAAGGCACCAGGGCACAATTCAGCCTTTATTGACTCAGACGGACAGAAATATCTTATATACCATACACGTTTTGACAATAGTGGTGAATTTCACCAGGTACGTGTACACCAGCAGTTTATTAATGAACAGGGATGGCCTGTTACAGCAGTATTTGAAAATAAAGGGGACAGAATCTCTAATACTGGTTATACCACAAATGATATAGTTGGTGACTATGAATTTATCAACCATGGCACAAGCAATGACAGAGACAGCTATACAAACTCTAAAAATATTAAACTTAACGCTGATGGTACAATTTCAGGTGATATCAGTGGTACATGGACATCAAAAGACAACTCTTATTATATGAGTGCTGTTATTGATGGCATTACTTATAATGGTGTATTCTTTGCACAACATGATGAATCTGCAGCATGCAATAAAGTTATGACATTCACTGCTATTGGTACAGATAACAAGACTATATGGGGTGTAAAAAAAGAATTATTTAATGTAGAAGATTCAGAAATCATTGAAAGAGCTATTGATGAATTAAGCAACTCCAATATAATACCTTCAAAAACCCTTTCTGACATTGTGCTTCCTTTAGAAGCATCCAACAAAGCTAAAATTACATGGTCATCAAGCATGACATCTGTAATATCCAATGATGGAAAGGTAACACGTCCTGAAAAGGAAGAAAGTGTTGTACTTACTGCTACAATAACTTTTGGTACAGCTACAGATACAAAATCATTTACAACTACTGTACTACCAGCAAATGTTATTCCTGATTATAAATATGACTTTGAATCAGCCAGTGGCAAAGAAGTTGCAGATAGTGGAAGCACTGGTAAAGCAGCAACCCTTATTGGGGATGCATATATTGAAAAAGCTGCACTTGCAGGAAATGTCCTTACAATAAAGAATAATAATGGTGAACAGGGCAAGAACTATCTGTCACTCCCATCTGATATGTTTAAAAATACAGATACATCTGGGTTTACAGTAAGCATGTGGGCAAAGCAAGATAGTTCAACATTAGAAGATTCTGCTTTATTTGAAGCTAAGACTTCATCTTCTTATGACAACCTGCCTATGACTTCACTCCACGCAGGTGCATTTGCAGATTACAGAAGCCATGAAGCATCTATGAATGGTTCATTAGGCCTTCTGCCTGAACCTGGTGAATGGACACATATCGTATACACTATTGCATCTGATGGCATAAAGGTATATGTAAATGGTGATTTAAGAAATACCAATACATTTAACCTAACACCAGGACTTGCCAATGAAATTATTTCACAGATGGATGATATCCGTATAGGCAGTGGAACAATTTCAGCATCTTCTGATGTATCAAATGTAAGTTTTGACGATATAGAGTTCTACTCTGTTGCATTAGATGCTAGTACAATTTCTTCAAAATACAATGAAGTTAAAAATTCACATCCTAATGTAAAGCTTTCTGCTTCAAAAAGTACAATATATGCAGGAGGAGATACATCCAAAACTTCAAAATTAAGTATTGACTGTGGTCTTGATTATACTGTTTCTTATAGCTCATCAGATAATTCTGTTGCAACAGCAGATGAAACAGGTACTGTTACAGCAAAGAAAGCAGGCACTGCTACAATTACTGCAAGCATTACAGCTAATGGTGAAACATTTGACATTACCAAGAAGATAAACGTAAAGAAAGCCAGCCTTAAGTTTTCAAAGAAAACAACCTCTTTAAAAGTTAAGAAAACAACAACCTTTAAAGTAAAAGGAAATGGTCTTAAAGCTAATAAAGTTAAATGGTCTTCTTCCAAACCTGCTGTACTTTCAATTAAACAGAATGGCAAAGCAACAGCTAAAAAAGCGGGTACTGCTACAATCACAGCTAAATACAATGGATTTAAAGTATCTGTAAAAGTTAAAGTAAAAAAATAAAATACATTACAACTAATTTACAAAATGGACAGGACAAAAATCCTGTCCATTTATTTTATATAACCATATATTTTCTGCCTATTTACACATGTATAAATTATTTTAAATTATAATAAATATATTTTATGTCATTTTGCACAAATGATTCCAGGCTAACAACTAAAGGCTTTCACAATTCCCGGCATTATTTACAAATAAAGCTAAATTTATTTAGATTTATTTGACTATATTACTTTTTTTATATATAATGAACTTAAATATAACAGGAAAGAAGGTAGCACTTTGTTACATATTACATCACTAGACGAGGGACTTGAGATATTTAAGGCGCTGGGGTCTGATATACGTATCCAGATTTTAAATATCCTGCTTGAAAACAGTAATATGAGTATGAAGGAACTTGCGTCCCGCCTTAATATTACTAATGGTGCTTTAACGGGTCATATTAAGAAACTTGAAAACTGCGGGTTAATAAGTACCTCTGCTGAATCAGTTGTACATGGCAACCAGAAAATATGCTCTATACATTGGGACAGGATATTAATTGATTTGGAAGAACAATCTGATAATGAGGACGTATATAATTCTGAAATTAAGATTGGGCATTATGCTGGCTTTGATATTGTGCCTACATGCGGCCTTGCGTCAAGCAAAGCATTAATAGGGGAGGTAGATGATTCAAGGTATTTCCAGCATCCAGACAGATATGATGCTGAAATACTATGGTTTTCCAAAGGATATGTAGAATATGTAATACCAAACTTTATCCCACGGTTCCAGAAAATTACAAAAATATCTATTACAATGGAACTTGGCTCAGAAGCCCCTGGAATTAATAATGACTGGCCATCTGATATTGAATTTTATCTAAATGATTTACGCCTGGGAAGCTGGACTTCACCTGGTGATTTTGGAGATATCAAGGGTCTGTTCACTCCAGGATGGTGGCCTGAGAACTGGAACCAGTATGGCCAGCTTAAACTTCTTGTAGTAAACAAAAAGGGAACTTTTATTGACGGGCTTAAAATTTCTGATATGAGAATTAATGACCTTGGGCTTGATTACCGCAGTAATATACGCTTAAAACTTGCTGTGGATGACAATTCTGAACACAAAGGCGGACTTACACTTTATGGAAAATCATTCGGAAACTACGGACAAGATATTAATGTGGCAATAAAGTATGCGCCCATTGAAGAACTTTTAAAATAACTTTATACAAACATTAATTCCAGGTATACTATATTTTTTATGTATGTCTATGTATGGTTTCATGTCCAGGTATACATTTTCCATCTGTGGGCACGCTTCCGCTGCGACGGAAAACGCAATGGTGCATAAAGGCGCATATCCAATGCTTTTTATAAACATTGGATATGCGCCTTAAACACCAGCGTTTCCGTAAGCGCCCACATTATGGAATAATGTATACCTGGACATCAGAAACCTGTTTCATAGAACAAATATACAAAATAAACATATAATCTGCACAACAATACAGCCACTATTCCCCCATATTCATAAAAATTCTATACAATGGCATATACACATCTCAGCCACAATATCATTTAATCCAGCAAAACCTTATACACATTGTACTTATAGGTGTTTTAAGATTATATTATTCTGGCAAATTCCAAATGTTTTACCATATGGCAGCTGTTATGGATACGCTGGTGCTTAAGCCTTGTTCTTTAAGGCTTTATGCACCATTGCGTATCCAATCCAAGCGCAATGCGTGCAAAGCCATGTGCAACATGGCTTCCGGTTGGTAAAATTTTGGAATTGCCAGAGCCGCATAACTTTTAAAGTATTTAATTTTCAAACACGCCTTAAATTGTCTGCCATTTCTTGTGTGGGCATCTCCCTGCTTTAGCAACGGCACGCAGTTCTACATAACAGCCACATGCCCCACATGTTCCTGCATTTAAAAGCTCACATTCCTTACATACCGCCAGCCTGCGTTCATATTCTTGTCCACTTACACGGTCTGCCATTTTAATTGCATCTCTGTATTTTTCTATCATTTCCATGTCAGCTTCTGCCATTTCACGGAGCAGACATCTTTTACATATCTCTGCCATATATTATTTTTTAACACGTAATACAGTAACACTGCTTGCAGGAAGTTTTACAGAAATATGGTCTTCATGCTCTGTATAACCAGTAAACTCCTGCTCTGTTATTTGTTCTGGTGCTTCAAATGTATTATGTGCATGTATATCAGTATTTGTAACTACCTTTGCTTCTATAACCTTATACCCATTGTCTGCAAGTTTTATCTCCATACCCTCTGCTGTTTCAATAGAAAGGTTATTTAAGGTTATCGTAATAATTCCTTCACCATCTTTTGAAACTGATTCTGTAATCTTTGGCACTGTCCATTTACCTGCGCCAGTTTCACCTGCACCTGTAACTGCACTTTCAATAAGGCTTGCCCCCTGGTGGTAGCGGTACATATGCATTACATGGTAAGTAGGTGTCTTAACCATCTTGTCACCCTCTGTAAGTATAACAGCCTGAAGCACATTCACCATTTGCGCAAGCGCAGCAATCTTTACCCTGTCACAATGCTTGTTAAATACATTCAGTGTTATACCAGCGATAAGTGCATCACGCAATGTATTTTGCTGGTAGAGGAAACCTGGGTTAGTACCTGGCTCACATGTATACCATGAACCCCACTCATCTACACACATACCTATCTTCTTATCAGGGTCATACTTGTCCATAATAGCACCATGCTGTGTAACAAGGGTATCCATATATAATGCCTTATACAATGTTTTATACCATACTGCATCATTAAAATCTGTTGCACTTCCTTTTATCTTCCATCCTTCTGGATGTACATAATAGTGAAGTGAAAGATAATCCATAAAACCATGCACAAAATCTTCTGTATTAGCAAATGCTGTGTTTAATACACCTTCTGTCCAGTAATAATCATCAATATTAGCACCACAGCACACTTTCTTTATCTGCTTCTTCTTGTCGTAGTTCCTTACATAAGTCTGGTAACGGCGGTACTCATTGCCATAATACTCTGGCGTCATATTACCACCGCAGCCCCAGTTTTCATTACCAATACCAAAAAAATCAACTGTCCATGGTTCTTTATGTCCATTGGCGGCTCTTAAATCCGCCATTGGTGAAACACCATTAAATGTCATATACTCCACCCATTCTGACATTTCCTGTACTGTACCACTTCCCAAATTGCCATTAATATAAGTTTTACATCCAATCTGGCGGCACAGTTCCATATATTCATGTGTACCAAAACTGTTGTCTTCTACAACACCGCCCCAGTGGGTATTAACCATCTTTTTCCTGCATGATTTATCCCCAATACCATCCATCCAGTGGTATTCATCAGCAAAACATCCACCTGGCCAGCGCAATACAGGCACCTTAAGTTCCTTAAGGGCTTCTACAACATCATTTCTCATACCATTAGTATTAGGTATATCAGAGTTCTCTCCTACGTAAATACCCTCATAAATACATCTTCCAAGATGCTCAGAAAAGTGCCCATAAACTTCCGGCTCAATTCTTCCAATCATATTTTCTTCATTAATAAATAATTTTGCCATTATATTTTACCTTTCAGAATTTTATTAGATTATATTAATTATCATATGAAAAGACAGGCCTTCCATCCGCATCCCACTTAATCTTCATAAGCATTGCATGACGGTTAGGGTTGTAAAGAGGGTCGCCTTTTATTTCTGTTTCTTTACGTGCATGGTATACAAGCACATCATTGCCATCTTCATCTACAGTAAATGAATTATGTCCTGGTCCATATATTTCAAGTTCATCATTAGTCCTAAGGACTGGATATCTTTCTTTCTTCCATGAAAGCGGGTCAAGCAGGTCTGAACCTTCATCAGCAGTGAGCATACCCATACAGTAATTTACACCTGTATCACTTGCAGAATATGTAAGGAAAATCTTACCATTACGTTTAATAACAGCTGGTCCTTCATTTACCCAGAAACCTATACGCTCCCAGTCATAGTCAGGAGTAGTAAGCAGCACCTGTACTGTCTTAAGTTTATACCCTGATTCCATCTCTGCAATATAAAGATTAGAAATCTGTGGACCTACACTTACTTTCTCAGCCCATACATAATAATACTTTCCTTTATCCTCAAAAACAGTTGCATCAAGTGAAAATGCCTCAAATGAAAATATATCACCTTCTGCACGCTGCATTTTACCTTTCTCAGCCCATTTATCATTATATGGGTCATCTCCCTGGCACTCAAGCACATATGGACGGATATTCCATATATCCTCTTTCTCTCCACCTGCAAAATATATATACCACTTCCCAAAGAGGTAATGCATCTCAGGAGCCCATATATGTTCGCTCATAATGCCACTTTCATGTTTTCTCCATACAACCTTTTCTTCTGCATCCGCAAGCCCTGCCAGGGTTTTTGCACGGCGTAGCGCAATACAGTCATAACTTGGTATAGATGCTGTAAAATAATACCATCCATTATTAAAGCATACAAAAGGGTCTGCCCTCTGCATAATCCAAGGCTCATTATATTTTAATTCTTTATTTTCTGGCATATTATACCATCCTTTCCATTTATTATGTATTCTGTTATTTGTTTCAAAAAAGGCAAGGCGCAATGCCTTGCCTTCAATTAACATTGATGTTAAATTACAATTATATTACTGGTTATCTTCTACCATCTTCTCATACTTCTGTACATCTTCCTCTGAAAGTACATTGTAACCATCTGGTCCGAAGTAGTTAAGCATAGCTGTTGCATGATACCAGTTAGCCTTTGTTGTAGCTTCATCTGCAAAGTCAGCTGCTTTTCTCTTACCAGAGTCTACTGCTGTATGTATACCACCTTCTTCAATCTTGTTGAAGTATTCATCACAATAGTTCCAATATCCTGCAATACTGGTCCATCCATATGGAATAGGCTCCATGCAGCTCTTGAAGTATTCTCTCCAATGCTCTGTATGTTCTTCATCCATTCCAGCACAGTACATATCAATATACTCATCCCATACTTCCTGGTCTGTTGTAATAGGTACAGGCATTTCTTTATGTTTAAGATGTGTACCTGTAGCATCAACACTGTCCTCTTTATTGTACATCTCAATCCTTGTCTTCCAGCCATCTTTGCCAAATGACATAAACTTAAGAAGTTCATATGCTTCACGAGGATACTCACAAGCTGTTGTAAGTCCTCCAAAGTCTATAGTTGCAATTGTATGGTGTACTTCTGATGCATCCTCTTTATTAACTGCTGGTACAACATATGGTACAATATCAAGGTTATACTGCTCATACTCTGGTGTATTCCATGTATTCTGGAATGTCCAGAAAGCTTCTGTAAACAATGCTACATGGCCTGTTGTTCCACACCACGCACCAAAGTCACCTGTCCAGTTCTCCATCTCAATAGTGTTTGCTGAAGGTGCAATATATCCGCCCTGCTTTAAGTCTGCAAATTCCTGCTCACCTACAGCCCATATACTAAGGTCAAAGTCTGTACCATCAAATCCAAATTCACCTTGGATTGTCTGTGCAGCAGCAATTCCATAATATGAGTCAAGCCTGTTATAGAAACCACATCCATAATATGGCAGGTTATCAGGGGAATCAGGAACTGTACAATCCTTGATAAGTTTTATCATATCACTCCATACCCAGTTTCTATCAGGGACAGGCACATTAAGTTTCTTTAATACATTTAAGTCAATATACATGCCAGTTGGGAAAAACTTAACAGGCACACCATATCTTCTGTCTGTACCATAGCATCCAAGCCCGCACTCATTAATTGTAGCAGCAAGCCCTTTTGTCTCAGGGTCAGAATCCCAGAAATCCTTTACATCACGTAACAGGTAGTTGCTTAATGCAAAGTCTGCATCAGAATACATAACTACATCAGGTGCATCCTGGTTAGATACCAGTGTATTAAGTGTCTGGTTATATGTTGCAACCTCATTATAAACAGGTTTTACCGTGATATTAGGATACAGCTCCATAAAACGGTCTGCAAGATACTCAACTGTTTCTTTCTGGTCAAAATGGAAATATGTAAGCTCAATATCGTCCTTAGTAAGGTCTGTTGCCACATTGTATTTAATTCCATTAATTTCTTTCTCTTCTGTTTTTCCAGATACATTTGTTGACTCACTCTTACTATCTTTACCGCCTACACTATCATCACTTCCTTTGTTGCCGCATCCTGCAAGCCCCAATACCATAGACATTGAAAGTGCCAATGCTAATAATTTTTTCCTCATACTTCTTCCTCCCTTTAGATATTTTTTCTCCAAAACTCTCCTTGATGTAGTAAATTATAACATATAATATCTACAATTTCTACACTTTTTTGTAAATTATTTTACATATTTTCAAACTATTATTACTCACCTGTAATACCTGTACGGTCAATACTCTCCACAAAGTACCTCTGTAATACAAAGTACATAATAAGCAGTGGCAGTATGCTAAGCATTGTACCAGACATATTAATTGATTCATTAATGCTTGTAACTGCATTTGCAGCTGTAGCCGTCTGTGAATATTTATCATAGTTTGTAGCAAAGTTCTTAAGCTGGATAATAAGTGAAGTCCAGCCTGATTTTGTAGTGATACCTGATACATACATAGATGTAAGGTAAGACTCATTCCAGTACCATACAAATGAGAAAAGTGATACTGTTATAATGGCAGGTGCTGCTGAAGGAAGTGAAATCCTGTAGAATGATTTCCAGTATCCAGCACCATCTATCTGTGCAGCTTCAATAAGCACCTTTGGAACCTGCCTGAAGAACTGCCAGAATATAAGTATAAATATTGGTGCATTTATCCCCATGCCAAGTATAGCAGGAAGCACAAATGACCAAATTGTGCCAAGGATACCCATGTTTGAATAAAGTACATATGTAGGTATCATTGTAACCTGGCTAGGAAGTATAAATGTAAATAATATTATGCCAAGTACAACCTTCTTGCCTGGAAATTCAAAACGTGCAAGACCATATCCAATAATGGAACATGATATAAGGTTACATATTGTAGGAAGCCCTGCAATAAGAACACTCTGCCCAAATGACTTCCAGAAGTCCATACTCTTTGCAGCCTGTTTATAGTTGTCAAGATTGAAGGAGCTTGGTATCCAGTTAATAGATGAGTCAAGCAAATCATCAAGAGTCATAAAGCTGCTGCTTAACATATGAAGTATAGGATAAATATATATAAAACCTATACATATTAACAATGCATAAATTACAAATACCTTGAGGAAACCTTCTTTTTCTTTAGAACCAAGTAAAAACTTACGGATTTTATCCTTGGTTATCTGCTTCTTATCTTTTATAAGAATTTCCCCTGAAGGAGTTATTACCTGTTCAGCAATATCCTTATCCCCTTGCTGCTTTTGCATTCTTTTTAGCATTCTTTGCGCTCCTCCTTTCTATCTGTTTCAGCTGTCTCTGCTCTTTCTTATGGGCTTTCTTAGCTTTCTTAACCTGTTTCTCATATACATCCTTCTTTGACATAAACAATGCAGCAAACAAAGCTACCATAAGGACTACTACAATAGAATACATCCATGCCATTGCAGATGCATAGCCATAACCTTTCTCTTGTGTTCCAGAAAACATTGAATCTTGTATCAGCCCTATAATTGAGTTCTGCTCATTATTTGATATAAATACTATTGTATATACAATATTAAGCAAAATCATAGGCTTGATATTTGGCAATGTAATCTTCCAGAAACACTCCCAGCCTGAACCACCATCAATTTTAGCAGCTTCATACATTGACCTGTCAATCTTCTGTAAGCTTGAGATAAATATAAGTATCTGTACCCCTGAATACCAGAGTATTGTAACCATATTTTCAAAAAGGTCTGATATAGGGTCGGCAAGCGCACCTGGCAGCGTTGCCTCCAGCGTAGCTGTAATAGCCTGTGTATCAATAGATGTAAGGCTTCCTGCACCTTCCTGGTTAAGCATACCAAGTATAGGACCGCTTACGATAATAACTGGCAGGAAAAATATAAGCCTGAAAAAGCCCTTGCCTTTTACATTCTGGTTAAGCATTATAGCTATAATCAAGGCAAATACTACTATAATTGGCACTGAAATAATTGTCGAAACAAGATAACTAATCATTTCAGTTGTAAATTCTGTCTGCGAGAACAAGATTTCTGTAAAGTTACTATAACCTATATACTTAAACCTCATTCCAACACCTGTCATACGTATATTATGCAGCGCATACCTGAAAGAGGTTATAAGTGGATATGCAAGGAATAACAGTGCACCAATAATCCAAGGTGTTATAAACAAAATTCCTGCTACTGCATCCCTTTTTGCCAGGCGTCCCGCTTTAAGCTTTTTTAGATTTTTCTTTTCTTCTTTACTTAATTTCTTTTTACTCATTTGGTTCACCTGCCTTATAGGACATCGCATTTACTGTTACATTTCCAACAGTCTGTGCTTCCTCTGAATAATTGACATATATCTTTGCACCATTATCATAAGTTACAACTGTAACTCCATTGTCAAGCTTCTCATTATTTATAATACATGCATCTGCTGTAGCTTCATTTACTTTTCTAAGTTCTTTATCATACTGTGCTACAGTATCTTTATATGTATCATATTCTGTACTAAACAGGTTTGATGAATTAGTATAAAGCAGTTTTGATGAATTCTCATATGTAAGATAGAATGAAGGATAAACCCCTGCTTCTACCATCTGTAATAAGAATTCCTGTTTATTTGCCTCAAAGTTCACATAGTCAGAATACATTGGTATAATTCCTTTAAGAACCATGGAAATAAAAGGCACTTCTTCATCTACATACATATAATCTGATGAGCCAAGAGGCATATCAAGGAATGCGTCTGTATTCTTCCAGAGATAAGATACTGGCTCTTCAAGTATAAGATTTGTCTTGTCAGCAACTGATTTTAACAGCTTACCATATTTATCCTGTGTATCAAGCTTTGAATAATACCTGCTCTTATAGCTGTATGAATACAGGCTGTTACTTATCCCGCTTACTGCGAGGTTCTTAACTCCATCACTTGTATATGAAGATACAAACTTATCCAGGTCTGATACAGTTTTATTTGGTGTAAGATAGTAGAATGTCTTATAAACCTCTGCCCATTCCTCTTCTTTAAATGTCCTTTTATTAATCTGCTTAATCATATCAAAAGTAGTCCTGTTAGTATCTGGATTAAGCCTTAATGCATCATTATAAAGATATACATGGTAGTTATATCCATCTGCTTCTTTAATCAAATCTGTAAGCTTTGATGTACCTCCAATATGGCTGTCAGCCTTGTATTTTGTAATAGGCACATTGTACAGTCCGCCTTTCTGCCAGCCTTTATATACTGACAAGAGGCTTTGTACTCCCTTGCCTTTTAACTCGCCATACATTTTCTCTATATTCTCTACTGTTGTAACTGTTACTGCACGTGTACCAAAGAGGAATTCCTCCCTGTCAGTACCAAGGAAATCAACCCTTGTATTATATGAAGAATCCTTCTTTGTAACCAGACCGTTATTAAGCAGATAATTACGGTATCTCACAGCCATTGCAGAATAGTTGGCATCCTCACCTGATAAAAGCATGTAGCGCACTTTCATATTGAGATGTGTCCTGTCTTCTTCTGCCCTCTCTATATTCCTTCCTGAACTCGAATTATTAAGAGGCTGCTTATATACATCACGAAGCAGGAACTTTGCGAAACAGCGGTTATAGTTTACCATAACACCATTTGGATGTGCCTCTATACTTGCACGCTGGTATCCATCTTCAACAACTGCAATATACCCTGTCTGTTCCTTTGTATGGGCCATTCCAAAAATTGGAGCAAGGACATTATTGGCATCCCTTGACATATCGTAATAATCCCAGAGATATTCTTTTGTTGTAGAATCCCTAAATCCTACATCTGCACCATAAACCATCTGTGAATATCCTGTTACATAACGTCCTTCCTTATTGTCAAGGTTTATTAAAGCACCATTGCCATCAGGTATAAGCATATATCCTTCCTTGTCATCAAGGAATGAATAACCCATAAATGGGAATACGCTTATTGTACCTATATAATTCTCTTCTTTCTCCTCAACAATATAATCATCAGGTATGCTTACAACAAGGTCATCACCATCAAGAGTTATATCAACACTGATTTGGAAACCATATTCAGTATATGAAATCTTTGCAGATAAACCATTATCAATCTTTTTATACTCTATAGTATTTGGTGTATTGAAAAGGTCAACCTGGTATGTACTGTTTGTTCCAACAATAGCTGTGATAACAATACCAGACTTCATATAGTAATTCCATGTAGCATTACTATTACCATCGTCCTGCTCATCGCTTAAAGTAGACTCTATAATTTTGCCTGTTTCTTTATTCTCAAGCATTATTGAAAACCTTGGTTTATAGAAATACATTTTATATGTATCATTCTCTGTTATAAACTCATAGTCATCAATAGTAATCCAGTCTTTTTTATCTATCTTACCAAGTGCGCCTTTCTGTACTACTTCACCATCATCCATAATAGTGTTGCCTTCTGCTTCCTGGCCTGTAGCACCTTCTCCGCCACCAGCTTCTGTTCCTTCGCCAGTCTCTCCAGTTCCGCCAGTTTCTTCTGTGCCGCTTGTTGTTTCCTCAACTGTAGTATCCTCAAGGCCAGCCTCGGTTGAATGTGAAACACTTGGAACTGCTGAAGCTGCAAGAGTCATGGCAGTCACTAATGCTATTGTTTTCTTTAATTTCCTAATTGCCAAGACGATACACCACCTCTCCAATAATTGCACTAATAAACTCAAATACCTGAGCCCAGAGTACATATATAATAAATATCAGCAATGCAACAATTAATATTGTAAATATTGTAAGGCATATAATCTTAAATGTTTCCTGTGCTGTATAGTTATTTACATCCTTTATGGCAAGTATCATAAGCACAATTATCCAGCCATACATTACCACTTCTACAAGTGTAATAAGGAATGCTTCATTATTTGTAAGTATATGTGAAAGCACAAATGATACAGGAGTAAGCATTATATAAGGAAGAAGGCTGTAACAGAAATATGTATAAATCTTCTTTACTGTTCCTTCACCTTCATTAATTGTACAAACAAGGTAATTACACAATGTAACACCTATAATAACTACAATTATTGTTCCTATATCAGATACAAGCTCATATCTGCCTTCCCTGATATTCTTCTGTAAGAAACCACACAAATACTTATTAATAACATATTCAGCCATAAATACTACAAGTATTATTGTCGGTGCAATGAAAGATGCCCTTCCTTCTCTTGCAATTCCATATGAGCCATCTGACGGGTGTCTCATAAAATACTTTGCATACATCACATTAGAGAAAATCTTATTCTTGCCAAAACCTTCCCATATTTCCCTTGGCTTGTTAAATATGCCTTTCTTCTTATCTGCATATTTAAGGACTTTGATTAATATGTACAATGCAATTATTGCAAATATAAGTGTAACAATATTTCTCTTAAGCCAGTTATTTCTTATCTCCCAGAAAGCATCTGAATAACCACGGTAATCTTTAGCAAGCTTTGCATAGCTTGTTGCCATGTCGTAGTTCTCTTCCTGGAAAAGTGCACGGCCCATAGCTTTATTGGCATAATCAAACATACTGTTCATCTTAAGCACCTGCTCTAACGGCTCTTTACTCTCTGTATAACGTCCCTTTGAATAAAGATATAATGCATTGTGCAGCAGGCTTGTAAATTCTGATGGCCTGTATACCTGTATCTGGCACTTGTCAGAATCAAGCAAGTAGATATTGTCTTTTGTATCAATTTTAATACTTGTAACCTGGGTTGAAAGACCTACACGCTGTGAACCATCATCTTTAGCGCCAAACACGAACAAAAGCTCACCCTGGTTATTGTATTCATATATATATCCTTTTGTTGAAGCAACATATATATTATCATGGTTTCCAACTGCAACTGCTGCTGGTGACTCATCATATGCGTCACAGTCTGTTATAAGGTTCTTACCTGCAATATTCAGCCTTTTCAGGGAATCATATTCCTCACCACGTGTAACTGTATAAATAAGGCCTTTTTCATCTATTGCAAGGTTGTCAGGTGTAGATGGTATATTACTTACCATCTTGGCACGCTGTGCATCAGTAGCTATTGCACGGCGCAGTATAAGCATAGGGTCTTTTGATGCTGCATTCGCTCCAAAATAACCAAGGAATGTTCCACCTTCGTCAGGTGATATTTCTACAATACCATTTGTATTGGCATCACATACTATATACATAATCCCTGCGTCATTTACAACAAGCTTGCTAGGCTTATACTCAAGTTTATCACCATAAAGCGGGCTGTCTGGTTTCCCATATTCGTTCACTTTATTGCCCTCTTCATCAAACTCATATACTGCCATTCCCTCAGAGTCTGCTACATATACATGCTTATCCTCTGTTACATACACACCTCTTGGAGTATTAAGAATACCTTCGCCAATTATCTTAACTAATTCCCCGGCTTCATTACCAACTATGATTCTGCTGTTTCCAGTATCTGCCACATAGATTTCCCCGTCATCTGTTATAAACAGGTCATTTGGTGCACTTAGGAACTCTTCACCAAATTTGATAATAGTTTCATTTGGCAGATAAGCTGTCTGTGTCTCCATAACCCTGCCATATCCATCAACTGTGTATGTACGGTATGGCGTTTCGGCTGAAACTGGTACAGCGGCAATTACGGAAGTAAAGAACACCACAGCTAAAAACATAGTCATAAGCCTTAAAAACTTTTTACTTATTTTCATGTCTGCTTCCTTCTCCTCTTTGCAAGTGTTTACTTGATACCTGAATGTGCCATGGTGTTCATGACATTATTCTGTAAAATTACGAACAACACAAGGTTTGGTACAAACATTATCAGCGATGCTGCTGCTGCCATACCCTGGCCAGAAACAGTGTTGTTAGCATTTACCAACGAGTTCATATAGAATGTCAGTGTCTTCATGCTGTCATCATTAATATAGTAGTTTGACGTTTCTACATTGGTCCATACCTGCTGGAATATCAAAATTGACGCTGTAGCAATAGCCGGCTTAATCATAGGTACAATAATCTTGCGGTATACCGTAAAATCAGTAGCGCCATCTATATACGCCGCCTCTATCAGAGCATCCGGAACCTGTTCAACGAACTGTTTCACCAGGAACAGCGCAACCGGGTATGCTACCAGAGGGAATATATGTGCCCAGAAAGTATCAATCAGCCCAAAGTTACATATAACAAGGTATCTTGGAATAAGTACAGCAGTTGCCACAAACATAAGGGCACCCTGGTTAATTGACATCATCAGGTTACGTCCTTTAAATTTAAGTTTTGCAAGTGCAAATGCTGCAAATGTCGTAAATATAAGTGAAAATCCCACAGTCAGTGCCGTAACTATTATACTGTTAAATACATAACGGCTAAGAGGCACACCAGATGTACGGCTGAACTTAATCAGCTTTGTAAAGTTTTCCATTGAAGGAGACCTTACAAAGAACGTTGGCGGGAATGCGAACAATTCGTCCATTGGTTTAAATGCGTGGTTTGCAATAAATATAATAGGCATTGCCATAAAGATTACCAATGGAAGTAAAATTAAGATAATCTTTATATGTCCCCTTTCAAACTTCTGGGGGTTAATTCTTTTTCCTTTATAAGCCATCTGTTACTTCCCTCCTTTATTAGTCTTTTTCTGCCAGAAGAGCATTAGCTCCCTTAGAGAATATCTGTACAATCAGCAACAGTACAACTGAAACAGCGGCAGCATAACCCATCTCATACCTTAAGAAACCATAGTCTTCAATATGGTTTACAATAAGCTGTGCAGCATATCCTGGTGACGGGTTACCTGTAAGCTGTGTTGAAATAAGACCATTCTGGAATGCACCAACAACTGCCATAACCGCTGCAAAGAGCATCTGTGGCTTCATCTGTGGCACTGTTATATAAATCATTTCCTGGAAGCGGTTCTTAATTCCGTCAATCGCTGCTGCTTCATAAAGTTCTTCATCTGAGTTAAGGATACCTGCTATCATAGAAAGGAAACCAATACCCATTGAAGACCAAAGACCTATAACAATTACGATTGGTAACAGATACCTTACATCAACGAGCCAGATTATAGGCTCATTAATTAAGCCCAGGCTTATAAGCCAGCTGTTCAGAAGACCTGTCTGGTCTCCTGAGAATATAACCTTCCATAATACTGTCATAGCAACACCGACTGTCATACTTGGTGAATACAAAATCAGAGCAAATATTGTCCTCGGTCCTTTTGTAAGGTTACAAAGTGCCCATGCAAGCACGAAAGAAAGTATGTATCCGCCAATACCTACAACAACCGCATAAACTACAGTATTAGGCAGTACAAACTGCATAAATACTTCATCACTTGTTATAAGTGTTATATAGTTCAGAAAGCCTACAAATGATGGAAACTGGATTGCGTTAAAGTTTGTAAATGACAGTATAACTGCCAGGATTACAGGCACCAGGATAAATATTAAAAATATAACCGCATATGGTGCCATAAATATGTAACCATTCCAGTTGGAATTCTCACGCTTCCTGATATTGCTTTTTTGCTTTTTTTCATTATTTGCCATGTTTTTCTCATCCCTCCGTTTTAGCTGGACGGCAAACCTTTGTCCGTCACCTTCCTAATAACCTTGTTACCGTCTCCAGCGTAGGAATTTTATAGTCCTTTATTACAGAACCATTACTGTCGTTATAACCAAATTCCTCCAGCTTTCTGTCGAACTCATGGTTTATTGATTTAACAGCTTTGTCTATACGCGTCCTCGCATCCTGGGCATTAACTGCTATATCATTAAATGTATTGCTCATTTCACGTTCAAGCAGGTATGTTCCTGGAACCCTTGGTACGTCTACAACGTTTTTGGCTGTTTCAGCTATAACATTCTTGGCATTTGTTTCCAGAGGGAGCTGCTGGAATGCTTTCATGTTAGCTGTAGGCCAGATGTATTCACTACCATATGATATCTGTATTGTCTGCCCAAACGTAGCCTGTGTTTCTGCTGATGACCACCACTTAACAAATTCCCATGCCTTCTTCTGCCTTTCATCATCACTCTTAAAGATAACACTTGCTTCTGCACATCCACATACAGAACGGTCGATTGTTCCATCTTCCTGTGTTGTACCTGGGGCAAGGGCGATATCCCATGAACTTGCAAGCTCAGGTGCCGCATTAGTAAGCATGTTATATGTAGCATAATCCGCAATTCCAAGAGGCATATCACCATTCCTGAAATGCTGGTAGAAGTTATCAATATTTACAGGCAGGTTATATATTGTAAAGAGGTCAGTAAGTTTTGTAAAGCCATTAACTGTTGCCTCCCCGCCAAGTGCTGTACCCTCTGATGCTGTAGGGTAATACAGTGAGCCACCCTGCTGTACTATAAGAGGAGTTGTTCCATGGAAGTTCCTCATAAGTATCATGCCGGCTGTAGGATAATAGAAGTTAAGTCCTCTCATCTGCAGGTCAGGAAGAATATCTATTACCTCATCTATTGTCTGCGGAACTTCAATCCCAAGCTTCTCCATAATATCTGAACGGTAAAACATTACCCAGAAGTTCATTGTTTCAGGCATAGAATATATTCCATTGTCAACTGTACCCGTCATAAAGAAACCTGGCTCATAATCAGCTGCTGCCTCTTTAAAATCATCAAAATCCATCATATTGACAAGCGCACCCCTTATAGCAAGCTCATAAGGAACAGTATAGTTAATTCCTGTCGCAACATCTGGTGTGCTTCCTGATGAATTTGAAAGAACAAGCTTATACTGGTCAGGCATAATACTTATATCAACTTCAATTCCAGTTTCAGGTGTAAAATACTCATCAATCATCTTCTGCATAATCTGTACATACTGGTTTGAACGGTTTACCCATACCTGGATATGGTCTTTATTAGTATTCTTTGTTGAATATGCCTGCTCTGTAAATGAAGCCACAAACCTCTGTATATTCATCCATGCTGACTTAAATATACCTGGTTTCTTAGGAAGCTCTGCGCCTTCCTGGTATATCCACAAACGGTCAATGGCAAGGTCGTTTGTAATCAGGTTATCAACTGCTGTTGCGAGGAAATGTGTTACAGAACTCTGGCTTGTTGTAAGCTCTGCTATACGGTATGGTATTTCATCTGGGTTATCCGCAAGGCTTTTAAGCTGTTCTGCTGCAATAAGAAGTGATGACATAACTGCAACACCTTTATCACTGTCACTCCATTTAACAGCACTCTTCTCTAACTCTACAAGCCTGTCATAATAACCATAAAGTGTATCTTCAATACCTGGTATATACCTTGTAAGCTTAAGGTCCCTGTATTTATCAGCATTATTACCTGCAACCTTTGTAATCTCAAGTGCAAGGTCATTAACCTCTGACATTATAACGTCGATTTCTTCCATTATATAGCATATAGGTGCCATGCTTATTGTAAATGAAATACTATGGCTTCCCTTTTCAAGGTTTATACTTAACTTATTACCCTCGCTGTCTTCAAGGGTAGAAGTCTTATACTTTGTTGAATATGCCATGCCATATGAACGGAATGCCTCATTTGGCACTTTGCCATCCACTTCAATATCCACAAACACAGGAAAGTCTGTCTTTTCAGACTGGCGGTAATTAAGTGCAATATAATAATTACCTGTTTCAGGTGCATCAAATGTATATGTAATTTTCTGCCCTGCTGAATTAAATGAATCTGAATCAATCGTATTTAAAACTGTATCCTTTACTTCATAAGGACTAAGACTTGTATCATATTCAGCTATAGCATGTATTGCTGAATCATTTGTGAAACTGTACTTCTCTCCCTCAATTTCAACAATCCCGTTGCCCTCAGCCTTTTCTGAACCACTGTAAGCCGCATCTTTTGATGGTGCTTCCAGTGTAATGCCTCCAAGAAGTGCATTACCTTCTTTAATCTGCATTTCAAAAACGTGTTTTCCCTTCTTAAGTTCAAGCTTAAGAGGTTCTGAATGACGGTAACTTGAATCCTGGATATACTTTTCTTCCCATTGTATAACCTTTTCAGGTACCGTTACAGTTTCATTGTCATAACGGTCCAATGAAGGCTCATCATTAAGCTTCCATGTTGTGTCAAATTCAAGGTTCCTGCTTTCATAGAAAGGATATTCCCCATCAACTGACATACTAGCCTTAACAGGCAGTATAGACTCATCATATGACAAATAATCAAGCTTGGCAAAATAAAGCCCATCCTGGGGTACATCAATCTCAAACTGTACCTTGTCACCAGCTGAAACTTTTAAAACCTTGCTGTCTTTAGTGTAGCCCTGTGTATCATCAGACAACTTGGACTTTGACTCCTCTGACACGCTGTCCCCAGCAGGATATTCAAGTGCATTACCAGTATAATCTGATAACGAATAACTGCTGCTTATAACTGAATAAACCGTATTAATCCGGTCACTTGAGTATTCTCCAGACGCACCAGTGCTTCCGCCTGCTTTGGCATCCCCAGCAGTATCTGTACTGCCACCAGTATCAGTTTTGCCTGACGTATCTGATGTTGCACCAGCCCTGTAGCCGATGCTGGTAGCAGTAAGAGCTGCAAGCGCCCCAAGCAGGACTGTTTTCTTAACTTTGCTTCCAATTTTTTTGTGCCGCATAACATCCTCCTTTAAGACTTAAATTTTCATTCTCCCTTTTATGTTTTTTTAAAATACTTTAGCTTATTTTATATTACTATTATAATCAACAAAAGTCAATACTACTCTTAACCTTTTATTGTGATATTCTATCATATTCCACTTCTTTTTGCCATATTTTCTGGCAAAATGTATACATCTTATACAAATGTGCCAATTTAACATTAAGGCACTATGCACAAAAGCACATTATCCCCTTTTTTATATAACAGTGTTAATAAACAGCCAAATTCTATATTTTTAAACTAAAATATTATAGAAAAAGGGGAACACCTAAGTGTTCCCCTTAAGAATTATACCCAGTAAACTTTCTGCCTAATTTCTTGCTTTATATATTTTCTTCACTATATATGTTATAGAAGTTATAACTGTAAGTATTGTTGAATATTGTAATATTGAATCAAATGTTACATGCCATACATTCAGAAGTATAAGCGAAAGCACAAGAAATACTGCCATCCAGTACAAAAATGCAAGCCCTGTCACAACCGCCCACACCAGCACGCTTTTAACTATATCTATTGTATGTTCTTTTATTGCCTTCATATCATTCTTCTTCCTATCTGTCAATATTTCACACCCCATATACTCTGGTTGTTGCCAACTGCAGAAAATGTCATTACCTCTGTCTGTGCTTCATCATTCATTTTGCACAGTACGCCCTTATACTCTGTTTTGCCATATTCAATAGTTATATAATAACTGTCATCCTTTACTTCCCATGTACCTGTAATCTTGTCACCATACACATTCCCCTTTTCCGTAAGGATTAGCTTAAATGGTTCTGCAATCTGGCTGTCAATAGCAGTACCCTGGTTTATTACATAATATTCACCTGCTACTTCACTTGTTTCATACCCTGTTTCTGGAACAGTTTCACCAGAAGTGGCATAAGGCAGCATACAAGGCCACTTGTCTTCATTAAGCAGGTACTGGTGCACACGTGGTTCATGGTATTCAGTGCCATTGTCAAAACGTGTATGGTATACTATATACTTCTTGCCATCATCATCTATAAAGGCTGAATTATGCCCTGTTGCCATATATGCCATATCAAGGCTTGGAAGCATATAGTTACCTGACAGCTTAAGCCCGAAATATGAATGGTTCCCATTGCCAAGTTCAGGCTTCTGCCCGTTCATATCCACATATTCACCATCAACTTTATCTGAACGGAAGACCCTTATCTGGTATCCTCCCATCCTTGTAAGACTGCCATAAGATACATAAAGATAATAATACCCTGCCTCTTCGTCATATAAAATATAAGGCGCTTCTATTGATGTATGCCCTCCACCTATAAGACGTTTGCCAAAATAAGCATCCACATTATTGTCGGGGTCAGCTTCAGGATGTATTACTTTGCCTGTTTCTTCATCCAGTTCAAGTAAGAAAATACCACCTGAAAATGAGCCATAAACCATCCAGAACTTTCCATCTGTATCATGGAATATAGTTGGGTCAATCGCATTTGGATAGTTCATATAATCATATTCGTTTCTGTCTGTTATGTAATGTTCTTTTGCATACTCCTCTGTAACATAATCAAGCACATCTGTGTCTTTAAGTGTTTCATTATTAAATCCAGAACAAATTAGTGGTCCTTGCCAGTCAAAAGGCCCATCTGGTGATTCTGATGTAGCATAACACAGGTTTGACGCATTAAATGTTGATGATGTACACAGATACATATAATAAAGATTCTGCTTCTCATTATAGATAATATCCGGAGCCCATACACGTGTCCCGCCATCCTCTGTAGGGATTGCCGAAAACATATTTCCAGTATAATCAAACACATGCTTCTTCATCATCATGTCACCATAAACAGGATTAGTTGAATTATATCCATCTGCAACACTTGTCCAGTTTATTAAATCTTTTGATTTAGCAGCTGTCATATGGGAACCATATATATAATATTCATCCCCGGTTTTAATAACAGATGGGTCATGCACACTTATACCTGTTTTAATTGTGTTGGTCTTTATACCATCCAGGTTTACAGTAAAATCTGCATTGGCATATTCCTCCTCAACCTCCTTTTTGGTATCTTCCTTTTGTTCCTGTACTTTTGACGTGTCCTGCTTATCCTGCTTGTCACCACAGGCTGACAGCAGGACAGCCCCTCCTGCCAGCATAAGCGCCAAAGCTCCTGCTGCTTTGCGGTATCTGCTCATAATTTTTTCCTCCTTCATCCTTCTTTAATCCTATTATTAACTATAACAAAAACTTCATCTTTAAGCAATAACAAATGAATGGATAATCCGGGTAAACTTACACATACCCTCTTTGCATATATTGGAATAAATCGTAATTTCATATACATTGACAATATATAAATATATGAAAGCAGTTATGCTTTATAGAAGATACACTAATTATATACTTTATACCGTTAGCATATTAAGTGTGCTTCCAGCGCAATATGCATACAATCTATTGACATACAGGCTTGTATGCAATAATAACATTTTCTTTAAAAGATACAGGCGCAATAATATGGAAATTACAGGAGTGGCTTAATAATGCTTGATTATTTAACAATATTAACCAGGAAAATTACAATACTAATAATAAATACTTGTGCAGTAAATACAGGCAGCAGTAGCAGGTTTTCTCTATTAATACTGTTGTATATAATACTTTTTATTTACATTATTACACTGGTAACAGCGGGCATTCTCTTATACAAAGAGATTTCAAAAAACATTAAACAAAAACTTGAAAATGAACATCTTGAAATATATTCACAAGAATATAAAAACATTTTAAAAACTGTACAAGCACGGCAGCATGAATTTAATAACCACATTAACAATATTATAAATATGCACTTTATTTACAAAAACTATGAAGATTTAACCAAACACCAGGAAGAGTATGCAGGATTTTTAAAAGAGTCATACAAATACAATAAACTGCTGGACACAAACCAGCCTGCAATAAGCGGTTTCTTATATATGAAGATGTGCCAGTATGAAAGGGTGAATGCTGAAATAATATATAATATTGATGTAACAGATATTTCAAAATACATATCTATAGTTGAAATGGCAGAAATTGCAGGAGCACTTCTTGACAATTCATTCCAGGCATTAGAAAAGCTTCCTGCAGGTATTCCAAGAAAGCTGGAATTTACTCTTGCAGAAGATGAAGAAATATTATCACTCAAGATAAAAAATACATTAGAAAGCAAGATAAATTATAAAACACTCTCTTGTTTTTTCAAAGAGGATTATTCAACAAAAGGTGAAGGCCATGGAATGGGTCTGTTTAATGTCCGGAACATTATGAAACATTGTAATGGTGACATATCTATACATTCATATTATGATAATGGTTTCTGGATATCAATATGCTGTTCCATAAAAAAGAAATTATCATTTTGGTAGTTGTTGGTTGCACAAAATTATACAGTGTATTATTTTATGAAAGCATTTCCTAGTATAAACATTTACACTTATACTAAAATATGATATTATTAAAGTAATAATTTATTTGGTACAACAGGATGGTTAAAATGAAAAATATACTGGTTTTAGAAGATGATGATTTTGAATGTAAAATATTAAAAACTATAATAAACAAACTAGAACGTGATTGTTATATATATGAATGCCATAACTGTGAAAAAGCCTATTATATATCACTTGAAAACCCAATACATTTATTTCTTGTAGATGTAAGGCTTGAAAATAACTATGACTTTTCTGGCTTTACTTTTATACAGAATATACGGCAGATATCCAGATACAATGAAGTCCCTGTAATATTTATTTCATCATTAGAAGGTTACGAATTAATGGCTTTCCGCAAAATGCACTGTTATGATTTCATCACAAAACCTTATAAAGAAGAAGATATACAAGAAATTATAGAAAACGCCCTTAGCCTGAAAGCTTCTGATACTGGCAGCAGCTTTATAGGTTTTGAAACTGGCGGCATATATTATCCCATAGAAACAAACAGCATTTATTATCTCGAAGCAAACAGAAGAACTGTATATGTCCATACAGATTCAGATATAATAGAACTTTCTGGCAAAAGCCTGAAAGAATGTTATAAACTTCTTGATAAGCATATGTTCTGCCAGGTTCATAAATCATATATAATATCAAGAAAATACATTAAAAAAATAGATTTTCCTAAACGTACTATATACATAAAAAATAAACCTGGCACTGAAAAAATAATAATTGGTGTTAAATATAAAGATAAATTACATGAATGGCTATATGATATTTAAACTTTATATCAGGCTGCCTTATTATGGCTTAATACAGCTTTCACTATTGCCTTTGCTACTGCATCCTTATCACTTTTATACAATATATAATCATCTCTGTCATCCACAAAACACGTTTCAATTAATATTGCCGGACCTTTTGTATGGTTAAGGAAATAAAGGTCTTCATCTGCCTTAACACCCCTGTTAGTAAAACCAAGCCTTTCCATCTGCTTGCATACACGTTTTGCAATATCTCCCTTATCTGCCACATTTTTTGTAAGCAATACCTCTGTACCACCTGTACTTCCATCACCTTTTTTATCATTCATGCCACTGTTAAAATGGATTGCAATATGCAAATCTGCATCTTTTACAATGTTACATTTAGCACATATTTTACGAAGTACATCATTCTGGTTTAATCCATTATTTACTGTACAGTTGACAGCTTTAATACCATTCTTTTTTAAAAGTTTTATAACTCTTTTAGTAATATACCTGTCTTCTTTGCTCTCATCTAGAAGGTCTGACTCTCCACATGCGATTTTCCCAGATGGGTTATGGCCGCCATGCACTGTTACTTTCTTAATCTTTTTCATATCTGCTTTCCTGCTTTCTTTAATTTGTATTAACCCTGTTACTTACAGGGTTTTATCCCACAAAATAAATATATGCCAGAACCACTTTTATGTTCATTTATTAATAATATACCATTTTGCCTGGATGCTGTATAAACAGTCCTGTTATAACAGCATGATATTAAGCAAGCAGCAAAGCAGATTACAGATATCATCTGGCGGCCGCATCTTGTATTCTTAATTCTTATTGAAACATCCCCCATATGGCACAATGTTATAACTTTATTTCTATTTCTTTTTTACTGGAATCCATATCTCTGAATAATAATTCTTATCTTCATTCCCATTAGGATATTTACTGGCATCATCATACATTTCAATACAATATCCAGCAGCAAACTCATATTCTTTAAGAGCTGGAAGCCACTCTGAGAAAATCTTCTTATTCACATCCTGGAGTGCATCCGGCATAGCACCCCTGCATGGGAATACTGCCCATGTAAACTCTGGTATCATCTTAGTAATAAATCCTTCTGGAATATCCATGGCCGGATTATACGCATCCGCAATCATATATTTGAATGTGCCACTGCCTGCCATTGGCTCATCAATATTTACACCAAACATACCACAAACATACTTGCCATTTCCCTTTTCATAATGCTCTTTCCAAAACTCTGGAATTACTGTTTTAGCACTATCATAAGAAAATTCCTTAAGCACTCCCATAACCACGAAACTGTCTTTCTTAACTAATTTGTATTCCATAATATAACCACCTTCCAATGATAATTTAATTTTCAGCGGTGCAAAAATTTTAATCATTGTGCCATTTTTCTGCACCATAGAAGGTGTAACACCATGAAACCTGGTAAAAGCTTTTGTAAAACTGTCTGGAGAATTATAACCATACTTAAGTGCAGCATCAATAATCTTTATATTTCCTGATGCAATTTCCCCTGCTGCAAGAGCCAGCCTTCTGTTACGGATATATTCTGTAATTGTATATCCACAAAGAAGGCTAAATCCTTTCTGGAAATAATAAGCTGATATATTTACATGATTTGCAACGTCTTCTGCAGATATATCTTCTATAATATTATCTTCTATATATTGTACTGCTTTACTTATAGCTTCTGTCCAGTCCATGTTCCAACCTCCTGCTGTAACATTAGTATAATACTTCTATAATATATCTGCCCGTCTTTATTTGCTAAAAATTGTCCTTTATACAAATACTGCAAAAAGGTTAAATATCTTTTGCCCAGTCAATACCTGGATATAATTCTCCTGTCCTGATAAAATATTCTACAGCCTTTACACCAGTACCAATATCATTAATAGCAAGGTACTTTTCAACAGGTGACTGCCCTCCACTCTCTAATGGTGACAGTTCTTCTGTTCCTGCAAAACAATGGTTATACGAATAATATACCTCATATTTACCAGTATACCGGCATAAAGCCAGCCATTCACCATCACATAATACTTCCAAAAAGTCTTCTTCACCATAAGAATCCATGTATAATAATACTTCTATTCCATCTGGTATCTGTTCCAGTATCCATGAAATAAGGGTTTCCGTAATATCTTCTTCTTCATACTCCTCATTATCAAATAACGGGTCATATCTAATATATTTTATCTTTATCCCTTTAGAATCAAATACAGGAATAATATCCTGCTTAGGAATAATCTCAAACTTCATAATATTCTCCTTTTGTTTATAATTGCAATCCCTGTATATATAAAACATTATGTATATTATACTAAATTCATACAGTAACATCAATTCATTTCTTAAACCATATCATAACTTATGTGTTTTCAGATATGTACTAATACAAATATTTATTATGCATTTAATAAATGGTATGATACAAATACAACTATAAAAAATAATTTATTTATTTTTTATAGTGAAACAAAAATAAAGCATATTAAAAATGGGTTGCTTCTTTGCCAGAAACACAGATTTTTATGATTACTAACTTCCATCTTGTAATACAGGATGAAGGAAGCCTGCATATATTACAATTAAACTTTACATAACATTTAGTCACTCAAAAATCTGGCTTTCAGCTTTAATCTTTTTCCTTTTTCCAATAAACCATAATAAGCCTATTGCAATAAAAATCCCAAGCAATAAGTTTATACAGCCGCCCAGATTAATCCAGCTTCCACCATAAAAATACAAAAATAAATTATAACATCCTGTATAAAGATTGAGCCCACAAATCAAAGCTGTAAAATGTATAATTCTTGTCATGTGTTTAACAATAGAAGCATTATCTGAAAATAACCTAAAGTCCTCTCCTTCTGTTTTTTTACGGAAATATGCCCATCTGACATATGTAGAAATATGTTCAGCCCCCGTTTCTTCTATAAAGTTAATATAATTTATATTTTCTATATCTTTAAACTTGTTTTCTAAAAGCTCCATGCAGATTTTATATTCTCCAGGAATACATTCATCAAATTCATAACGGCAGAATCCAACAGAATTTAATATAAATCCTTTGGCTGCCATCTCATTCAGCCACTTTTCTTCTTTGTCAAAATTCCATATAAAAAAACATTTATGAATAATTTTCTTCATAATCTATACCCCCAAAATATATTTGCCATTTTCAAGTAATTCTTTAAGACGGATAATTTCAGAATGTAACATTTTTTTACCCTGCTCTGTTATAAGATATTCTTTTTTCCTGCTTCCCTTTTCTCCAGAAAGTGCAACAATCCATCCCTTTTCCAAAAGAGTATTAATTGCACCATAGAGAGTTCCTGCGGCTAATTTAACCCTGCCATTGGACAACTGTTCTACATTTTGCATTATGCCATAACCATGCATTGGCTCAACCAATGACAACAAAATATAATAAACCGCTTCTGTAAGTGCCTGGTTAGACAATATTCCACCTCCTATTACGTCTTACGTTATATCGTCTTCCGATATTATTATTATAACGGCGTCCGATATATATGTCAATATAGTTTTTAAAAACTTTTATTGCAACAATTGATATTACATCAAAAGGATGATATTATAAATACAGTGGATGTAATATCAGCCATTACATTAAATATTTATATTACAGGAGGTAATTATTATGAAGATTGCAATAGTTTGTGCAAATGGCAAAAAATGATACCAGATGGACTTATATAAGCCCTGTTGTGGATTTCCAGGCAGATGGCAGGCATACCGGGGAATAGGAATATATCCTTGCAGGTGAAGAATTTACCTTGAATAATAAAGGAGAAAGCATTATTAGTTATGCTGATTATGCAACTGCTATGGTAGATGAAATTATAAATGGCAGCCACATACAAGAGAGGATTTCAGTTTTAAGAAAATAAAACATACAAACATGTGGAAAATAAAAATATTTACTTGTAAATTTTATAATTATAATATACCCAGCTAAAAAAGAAGCTACTGCATTAAGAAAAACTATAACAATATATAACAAGACCATAATTGTAAATAACACAGAAACATCCGCCTGCCAGTCCAGGCAAAGGCAGGTGTTTTTGAGTTGTCCTTTATCCATTTGCAATATAGTAACGGTATTCCATCAAATTTTTTTTGAACTCTGCACTCTTTCTTGCACTTAACATAGCCATATCACCATTACTCATCTTAATATCTGTCTTACAAAAACTATCCACACATCTTAAATTTATTAAGTAAGACCTGTGTACACGGAAAAAGCCCTCTTCTGCAAGTTCTTTTTCCATTTCTGAAATTGTATTGCCACATAAAAGCAAATCTTTCTTTATATGTACAATAACATGTCTTTTCATAGTTTCAATATATATTATGTCCCTTATTTTAACAGCAACCTCACCCACTCTTAAAACTTTCAGGAACATTGTCTTTCCTCCATCCAGTTTCCTTTCTGCACTTTTCAAAGCTTCTGAAAGTTCCTTGTCCATAGCTGTTTTATCTACATACCTGAATGCTTCAAATATAAAGCCTTTCTTTATATATTCATCATGTGTTGTAAGAATTATAATAACTGCTTCTGGAAACCGTGTCTTATATCTTTCTATTGCCTCAAAGCCATTAATAACAGGCATCTCAATATCCATTAAAATAATATCACTTTTCTTATTCTCATTAAGAAAGTTTTTACCAGACAAATAATAAGTAATATCAACTTCCCTGCCACTATAATAATGCTCCAGAAAATCTTCTACTCTTTTTAGCCATAACTTTTCGTCATCAACTACTGCAATCTTCATATGACCTTTCCTTTCTGTATACCATCCCCATATATACTATGAAATGAAAAAAAAGTCTACATATCTTTGTAAACTTTCCTTTCATACACATAATTATTCTAACAAAAAACAATTATTTAATACTTGCTTGCCAAAATTATAGTAGTTCCAAATAACAAACCATACAGGATATTAGCCTAAAAGCTCAAGCAAAAATTCAAAAAGAGATATTGAATATGGCATCATTTGTAACACCTCCCAAATTAAATGATACCAATATACTAATAACAATGATATTGTTTTTCAATATAACTTGCATAAATGACTATTTTTATAACATTAATGTAATCTTTTATACC
>VSNJ01000229.1 GCA_009774235.1 Lachnospiraceae bacterium | reverse complement strand
TCCCTATATAATGCAATTGTATTAAAATCTTCTATCCCTTTATGATAACACCTTTTAACAATTTCTTGTCCTGTACCTCCAGTAGTACCAGAAATAATAATTAATTTTTCCATTACAATCCCTCTATGTTTTCTAATAACAATGGGCTTCCTTTCTTCAAATCAACTAAAGCCTTTTTACCAATTATATTCTGATAATATTTAGGTTTAATACCACCAGATGGACGTATACTTCTGATATTTTTTTCTGTAAAAGTTTCACCTGCCTTTATATTTTCAGAAACAAATAAACTTCTTCGTAATTTAAAATTTCCCATTTCACCAATATTCGGTCCATATTTTATACTGCCTGCCATATTTCTAACATCTTTTATAGAATCTACCATTACAGCAAAACTTTCTATACACATACTAAAACCACTATCAACACTTTCTACATCATCAAGTTTTACATGTTTTTCAATAATACATGCCCCCATAGAAACAGCAACAATATCAGCAATATTCCCTTCACTATGGTCTGAAAAACCAACTGGAACATTAAAACGTTTTTTCATATCAGCAATAGTTGCTAAATTCATATCTTCTATACAAGCTGGATATTCACTACAACATTTGAGCAATACAACATTATTATTTTCTACGTTGTAACATGCCATTAACGCTTCATTTATTTCTTCTATACTACCCATTCCACAAGAAATAATAATTGGCTTTCTTTTTGATGCAACATATTCTATAAGTGGTATATCTATCAGTTCAAAACTTGCAATCTTATATGCTTCACAATTTATTGATTCGAGAAAATCTACATCTGCCCTGTCGAACGGAGTTGATAAAAAATCTATACCACATAACTCACACTCAGCCTTAATTTGTTTATGCCACTCATAAGGGGTTTCTGAATATTTATATAAATCATATAACTTATAACCATCCCATAAACCACCATCAACCTGGAATTCTTCTGAATTACAATCAATGGTAATACTATCTGCTGTATATGTCTGTATTTTTAAGCAATCTGCACCCGCCTGGGCAACATGGTGTACAATTTCTATAGCATTATCTATATTTCCTCCATGATTCGCACTCATTTCAGCAATAACATAAACCCCACCCTTATTTATCTTATCAAACAACCTAAACACACTTTTCACCACCTGATTTAACATTTTTATACACTTTATTCTTTTATAAAGACAAAAACTAAATTTTATATTTTCATTTTATTTTTCACATTATATAATAAAATTTAATACCTAATTCAGCCTTTCAAAACCAGAATGGCAGACTTCATCAATATAATCCATGACATCATCACCTTTTTCTAATATTTTCCCTATTTTCTGAATTACTTTATCAAATGCTTCAAAATACCTTTCAAGAACATCATGGCTGTGTGCATATGACATATAAAACCCATTTGAAGCCAGGAAACCCTCTTTTAACATTTCCTGTGTAAAGTAAGTCTTCAGTGCCAGTGCATTACTATAACAAAACTCAAAATGGCTTAACGGGTATATACCTGATACATGTATACCTATATTATGGCTTTGTGTTATTTCCTGCCATCTTTCTTGGACTTCCTTCCCAATCCTGTTTATGTAACTGCTTACATTTAACACTTCGTAACACTGTACTGACTTTAAAGCAGCTGCAAGCGCCACCCTTTCTGTCCAGAAGGTGCTGCTTATAAATGTTTCCTGCGCTGCTTCCATATATTCTGTGCGCCCGATGACAGCTGAAAGTGGGTAACCATTTGTAAATGCTTTTGCAAACACTGCAATATCCGGGCTGGTGCCAAGTTTCATATGGCTTCCTCCTGTACATAGCCTGAAACCAGCTGTAATCTCATCAAAAACAAGAATAATGTCTTCCTTGTTTGTTATATCCCTTATTTTCTCCAGGAAACCATCTGACGGATATTCATTGCGTACTGGCTCCATAACCACTGCCGCAACCTTACCCTGGTATTTTTTAATAAGCCCCTGGAATTCTTCAATATTGTTATAATGGAAAATAAGATTAGTACCGGCAAGCCCGACAGGAACCCCTGCAGGTTCCAGGCCCTTTAAATGTACATCTGCAAGCGGGTCACCTTTTGTAAGGTTTGCTGCAAGGTACCAGTCATGCCATCCATGGTAACCACATACAAGGACAATGTCTTTCCCTGTATAAGCTCTGGCAATACGTACAGCCACTGACATTGCCTCACCGCCAGTTTTGGCGTACCTCACCATACCAGCCCATGGATGCAGCCCCAGAAGTTTTTCTGCAAGCATTACTTCTTCAGGTGCATTCAGTGTACACATGCCCCCGTTATCCACTGCCTCTTTTGCTGCACTGTCCACTTTACTGAAAGCATACCCCAGCACACATGCCCCTACACCCATAAGGCATGTGTCATAATAATGGTTCCCGTCAAGATCCCATACTTCGCATCCTTCTGCCTTTGAATAATATGAAGGCCATTTCCCTGGAAGGAACATCTCAGGTCTTTTGCTTAACAGCTGTGTCCCCCCTGGTATAATTTTTTTTGCTTTGTTGTACAGCCCCTGCGTCCTGTCCATATTCATTCCCCCTCCATTAAACAACACGGTCGTTTTTTAATGACTTTAACAGCCCTTCATTACGTTTGTACATACAATTTAATTCTTTCAGTCCGGGATTATTTTGAATAAATCCCAAAATATCCTCCGTAACAAAATACTTTTTTCCCAATGAAATAAAATATTCATATATTTTACATATCAATTCAAAATCTTCTTCTTCATCTAAAGTCAGTCTCAAATCCCCAATCCCACTAATTGGACATTCTAAATTTTGTACTTTGTATATATTGGGATGTTTTCTGACATACTGTGTCACATGTTCCCTTTCTGACAACATTTCTGACTTTTTCCATATTTCTTCCAAGATACCATATTTTATTATTTCAATATCTAAACCATCTGGAAAGCTTTCCGTAAACTCCCCTAAATAATCTGTTTCTGGTTTAATCTGTTCAATTGCCATGTCCAGATATCTCCAATCAAACAGTGGACAATCAGCAGTAATACGGATAACATATTCTGGATTAACAAGCCTGGCTGCTTGATAATAACGATCCAATACATCTTCTTCTGAACCAATAAACACACGGTATCCTAAACCAGAAACAAAATGAATCAAAGGAATATTATTTTTATTAACAGAAGTAACAAGCATAACATCATCAATATATTTACTTTGGGATACCCGCTCTAATACCCATTGTATATCTGGCTTCCCAGAAATTAATTTCATAACCTTACCTGGTAATCTTGACGAACCCATTCTCGCCTGTACCAGCACTAAATATTTTATCAATCCAATTATCCTTTCATTACTTATATTAAATTTTTTGAACTTCAAAAACTAAAAACTCAAATTTGGTTTTTGTCTTATTATAAGTCCTAATAACTTTTTCAGTATAATTGATTACAAACTTTTCTTTATCAAAAAACCTGCCAATATCATCTATATCCATAAAACGCCATGGATAAAAATTCCCATAATAAGGCTGTTCTTTATTATTCATACCATTAACAGTACTAAAATCCAGCATATCTTCTTTTTTCTTTTTCATCCATGCATCAGAACCTTTTGATGGTGTATATGAAAAAAATTTACCTCCCACTTTTAAAACCCTGTATAATTCCTCACAAAACAATCCAAATTGTTTCTCAGTTAAACAGTTTGCCGAAAAAACATCCACAACAGCATCAAACATATTATTACCATATGGAAGAGATAACATATCCCCAGCTAATACATGAAAATTCTCCCTACTGCCCAAAATATCCTTAACCATATTAATTGCCTCATCTGACAAATCAAGATCATATGTATCAAACCCTTCCTGGACTATCATCTTTAAATTTGCACCACTTCCACAGCCTGCCTCAAGAATTTTAATATCTTTTCTTTCATTAAAAGAAATATTAAAAAAATTTCTTCCCATAAATCTGCATAATTCCTCATTTGGCCATCTTCTTTGTGCAGATAATCCTTCTTGTGAATATGATTTCTGATACCATTCATATGTTATACGATTATCCATTTTATTTTCCCTTCTCCTTAATATTAACATCTATATATAATGAATTAAAATAATGTGTCGCAAATCCTTCTTTAAAATAACTTATGGTTACCTCTTTATGGGTTGGCTGGTTCCAGTCCATTTCATAATACCTTGTCCCAATGTGATACCATTTTAAGCCAATGTTCTTCATATATTTAATTGCCTCCCACTGTGACACATGAGCAAGCGGGAATTCAAATAATTCCCTTTTATATACTCCCACACTATAATACCCACAAGACCCCGATGTACTATATAAAGATGCCCCCACTAGTTCATTATTTTTATCATTCAATAATACAACAAAATCCCCACTCCTTTTTACCGATTCACACTGCCGTTTCCAAGTTTCATGACTCCTTGTTCTTTTTCCTGCTACCTTGATATGTAATTTTTCAAAATTATCAAAACAAGATTCAATAGCTTCATTTCCAGATTTACAATTAATAATTATTGGTGTCCACATTTTTTCTCCACTAGTTATATAGGATTTATAGCTTTTTCTTATCAAAGAAAATATTTTTCTTTCATCATTTTCTAAATCTACATAAGCTTCAATATTAAAATTATTACAATAATTATTATTTTCCAGTAACATTCTTGTCCATAAAGAAACCCCTTCTTCTATCACAAAATCCTTACTTATCCACTGGTTAATATTAAATCTATTACATATCTTTTTTAATATACTAAAACATTTTGTAAATATCTTCCGTTTCCCTTTTATACTAAATGTTTTTGTCATAATGGGACAAAGGACTTCCCTTCCACCCCAGGCACTTATACCCCATACTCCGTCTTCTTTTCTAAAAACAGATAATGGCCATATACCAACAGGTGTATTTTTATTGTACAATACTATTGAACAATTATATATTTCCATATAC
>VSNJ01000228.1 GCA_009774235.1 Lachnospiraceae bacterium | reverse complement strand
ATCTTGAAGAAGTAAAATAAATATTAGTAAATAACAGTGGTTTATTACAAGACAGGGATTTTACCAGTACATAAAAATTATGGAAGGTAAAATTCCTGTCTTTTTATTTTATAGAAAACTATTATAATTGTATACAATTATACGTTGACACACGTACACATATTGTATTATAATGCTATTTATGTGTATAAATGGTATATGTGCAGGGTTTATTATATAACAGGCATACACTGTTTAACAATGGGTTAATAAACCTGGCACTATTTATGGTAAAAATAATTATACAGGTACATAATATAAAATATTAATTAATTTGGTTATCCGGTGCAAAACTGGTGCAATGGATAAAGGAAAGAGGTAGGATATGTCATTAGAATTATCTAAGAAAGCAGCAGCCGTAAAACCGTCATCAACTCTTGCAATTACAGCTAAGGCAAAAGAATTAAAGGCACAAGGTAAAGATGTTGTTGGATTTGGGGCAGGAGAGCCTGATTTTGATACTCCAGAAAATATTTGTGATGCAGCGATAGATGCTATAAACAACGGGTTTACAAAATATACGCCGGCATCAGGCATTATTGAACTAAAAGAGGCTGTTTCTAAAAAGTTTAAGAAATATAATAACATTGACTATACCCCAGAACAAATTGTTATAAGCAATGGTGGCAAGCACTCATTAGAAAATATTTTTACAGTTCTTTTAAATCCTGGGGATGAAGTTATTATTCCAGCTCCATACTGGCTTAGCTATACTGAGATTGTAAAGCTTGCAGGAGGAGTTCCTGTAATAGTGAAAACTTCTAAAGAACAGGAGTATAAGCTTACAGCAGAAGCTTTATGTAAGGCAGTTACAAATAAAACAAAAGCCCTTATACTTAATACACCAAATAATCCTACAGGTATGGTTTATACTGATAATGAACTGAGGGATATTGCAGATATTGTAATTTATAAAGATTTCTATGTAGTAGCAGATGAGATGTATGAAACACTCACATATGACGGGCATAAGCATATAAGCATAGCATCATTAGGCAAGGAAATTTATGACAGGACAATTACATGTAATGGTCTTGCGAAAAGCTATGCAATGACAGGATGGAGAATTGGCTATACAGGTTCACCATTACAGATTGCCAGGATGATGGGAAGTGTACAGAGCCACCAGACTTCAAACCCAAATTCTATTGCACAGAAAGCAGCTGTAGAAGCACTTAACGGACCACAGGATTCGGTCAGCCAGATGAATGAAGAATTTAATAAACGCCGCCAGTATGTATATGAAAGGATATGCAATATGCCTTTTGTAAGCACAATTAAGCCAATGGGTGCATTTTATGTATTTGTTGATGCAAGTGAGGTGCTTGGCAAGACCCACAAAGGAGAAACAGTTGGCACAGTTGCAAAGATGGCAGAGATTCTTATAAATGAATATAATACTGCTGTTGTACCTTGTGCAGATTTTGGTTTTGATGACCATTTAAGGCTTTCATATGCTATTTCAATGGAACAGATTGAAAAAGGTCTTGACAGGATAGAAAAATTTTTAAAAGAACTTAAATAATCATAAATTATATAAAAATAAATGGCTGTAATGGAAATAAATCCATCAGCCATATTATGTAAATAAATAAGCTTGTCCTCTGGCATGCTTATTTTTTATTATCTTTAATATTTTCACTGCGGTTTGCAAGAAGCCCAGCTATTTCAACCATTAATCTTTTATCACTCTGGGACATGTGTTTTGTTTTTACACTTAATTGTGTATTAATATTATATCTGTTATTTTCGGAAAGTGTATTTCCATTATTATCAATAATATTTTCAGAATTTGTCTCAAACTGTCCCCATAATATATCATTAGGAGTAGTTTTTAGCGCATTACATATATTAATCAGGGTATCAACTGACATTTTAACACTGCCGCCTTCAATATGCGAAATATGTACAGTAGAAAGGTTTGTTTTTTCTGCAAGCTGTGCTTGTGTAAGTTTCATATTTTTTCTGCTGTTTTTAATATTCAAGCCAAGTAATTTTAAGTCCATTAATTCCTCCTTAAGAAAATCTCTTATTTTAGTAAAAAATTCTAGTTGAAAATCCTAAGATATAAGATATCAATAATAATTTAAAATATGAATAAAACAACAAAGATATATTGTCCTAACAAGGCATATATGATATTATTTTTTGTAAAATTTATATAAATTATCCAGAAATAGGAATATTATTGTAAAACATTGGAAAATAAGGATATTTTTATATGTATGGATGTAAATTATATATGAAAATTTATGTGCATCATATAGGTATGTGGTTTTATAAAGCAGTTATATGTAAGATTGTTTATAATAATTATATTGGGAGAAGATTATGCAGAAAAAAGATGTTGACAATATAGTGGAAGCTTTATTAAAAGAGGAATGGAGAGGAGAAACATATAAAGATTTTAAAGAGAAACTTGGAGAGAAATACAGCAAGGGACAAATTGAGCGTATAAGGGCAAGATACAAGTACGTTAATGGAAATCATGGCAGAAAAGATGAATATGGCAATATATAATGTAAACCTGGTTTTGTCCAATTTATTTTCTGGTTTATAGTGATTTTAATTTCCTGTTATCTGGCATATGAAGGTGCGCCCATATAATACAAGTATATTTGCATCACCTTCATTTTATCTTTGTAGGAATAAAAAGAAATAATATTAAAAATTGAGGTTTAACTTTTATGTAATATAGAACAATCAAAAATAATAGTATAGAGCTGAAAGACAAACGGGAATTGATAATCTTCCCATTTGAGGATATTTAATAATTATTACAGACTATCACAAAAAATACCGTCAACCCTTGAAAACACTAAATTTAAGCAAGTCAACATTACTTTATTCATTACATCATTTTATGTCGTTTCCCTCATGATTACAAGTGCTGATAAGGGAAAAATGAGGAAAAGAAAAAACTATAATATCAAATAACAAATAATGAAAAGGGAATCTGTCTGAAAGATATGCTTTTTCTTTATTGGTTATCCATCGTTAAATAATCAAGGCTCACTCTTAGTGTGTCAGCAATCCCGAATGATACAATATCAACAGTCCTCTGTATGTTACATCGCAAAGTTTCCTAGTCCTGCTCCTCCAGTCTGTTTCCAGTTGCCCGCCACCATAGCATCCCATTCCTTTAAGTGACTTTTCGACGTAGTTTGCACGGCATATTCCCTGTTCATCTATAGAATCATAAATAATATCAACCTCTTTTTTTAGCGGTGGAACAAGACTGTATAAACCACACCGGCACATATACTCTATCAAATCCAGAAATACATAATACTCTCCGCCAGTTTCTATACCCAGTTTCATGCCCTCCTTATATGCACCACAACAGCCAACCAAATGCCCAATATCTATACAATAGGCAGGTGAATAATTCAAGCCTGTGTCTTTCAGTAACTTATTAAAAGAATCCGCCAGCATTGCTATATTCTCACTGTTCCGCCAACTGTTTGTATGAGCCAAAATATCCAGATGATACCAACAGGGCCATTTTTCATAGTCGTTAAAAACGTATGCGATACCCTCGGGGTTGATTCGCTCGGGACGTCTCCTTCTTATTTTCACGATATCTGTCACCGATTTTATTTCAGTAACTCTTCTAAAAGATTCCAGTGCCGTGGTAATTTCTTTTGTAATATCAAAGGTGTCTTCATAACCAGCTCTTGCAACACAAGCAGCTTTAATGATGTCCGAGCCGGCGGCTGCGTATCTGCTGCAGTCAATATCGCCTTCGCCGAACAATTTCGGGGATATAATTTTGAATGCTTCTATTGCATTCTTCAGAACAGGAGTATCTTTATACACCAGTTTTTCGCCAAGATATTTTACACCAACCTCTTGATTTTCATATGGTCCTGCATTTTTGTTAGACCCATGAAAACCATTGCCCAGCCAACCGTTTTCTTTTTGGCATGTAATGATGCTTTGGATTATTTTCTCTTGCAAAATCCTATCTTGCAAATCTCTTTTTTCGTCGTCTGTGATATTTTTCAGAATATCGTTTTTAACATGATAAACAATCGAGGGATTCGCATGTTGCACTAAAAACTCTGATATCCTGTCGAGCAGGCTATTTTGATCACTGTTGGAAGCTCGTCTTGCAGAATCCTTCGCTTTCGTATATGAAAGTTCTTTCATATTTTTTCCTTTCCAAACAAAAAATACTTTTAGGCGTTTGCGAAACGCCAGAACCCGCATAAATGCGGAAGTCCTTTTCTTACAAAACAGTATATCTACTCACTGGTTTATGGTAAAATAGAATTGTCAAGAAACTATCCACCAATCCACCCAAAAGGCGATGTACTTACACGATAACACATAAACGGCTCTCTTTGGGAGATATTTTTACAGATTGCCAAAATAAATTTGATAATGACAAATATCAGTTCCTCTCTCTTCTCGATCAGACCATCAGCTTTGATGAAATTGTTCCGGCGTCGTTTGTTTCTCATTTCAACGCTGCCACCGGCAGACCCCGCAGGCACGAATTCGGTTTCCTCTTTCAAATGGAATCATTCCCATCATTGAAAGCAGAGTGTTCCGACTTGACAAGAGAATGAAAAAACTGATATGATTGTACCGAACAAGGGCGTTCTTACAGGGATAGAGCGCCCTTTCGCTATGTATAAGCAGAGAAAGAAAGGCGGTATCGCATGAGAAAAAACTATAGCAGGGAAGATATCATAAAGCTGGTCGAGGAGGAGGACGTGGAATTTATCAGACTCCAGTTTACGGACATTTCCGGCAACTTGAAGAATCTGGCGATCACGGCAGGGCAGCTTGAGAAGGCTCTCGACAATGACTGCATGTTTGACGGCTCTTCCATTGAAGGTTTTGCCGATGTGGAGGAGTCGGACATGTATCTGCACCCGGATTACAGCACGTTGGAAATTTTTCCGTGGAGACCCCAGCAGGGAAAGGTGGCGCGCCTGATCTGTGACGTATAC
>VSNJ01000227.1 GCA_009774235.1 Lachnospiraceae bacterium | reverse complement strand
TATCTGTACAATAAAAAATAAGTGGAAATCTATTTATAAGTTTACAAATCCATTTACAAGTGATATAATAAATCCAATAGAAAGATTTTATTTCACAGACCACATTAAAAATGTACTAACTATATTTCTTATGTGGTTTATAGGGGAAAAAGGAGGATTTACTATGTTACTTAGCACATACCAGAAAGTAATTGCACTATTTGAAAGCGGCAACGGATACAGGAACGCTTCGGAACTTAAGGATGCCAAGATTACTACAGTACAAATTAAAGAACTTGTAAACAAAGGGATTGTTGAACATGTGTCACACGGTTTCTACTGGCTTATTGATGAAGAGAACGGCAAACCAGAGAACTACCAGTTTATAGAGGCATGTATGGTTAATCCAAGAGCTGTTATATGTGCAGACAGTGCTTGTTATTTCCATGGACTTATTGACAAGATGCCAGAAACATTATCAGTTGCCACCCTGAAAACTGACCGCTCACGCATGCAGCTTAACTTCCCTGTATGCAGGCATTATTATTCAAATCTTGCATTTGAACAAGATATGGACACTGTAGAAACACCATATGGCCAGATACGTGTATATGGTGTTGAAAGAAGTGTATGCGACTGTATACGTTTCAGGGATGATATCGGCCAGGAGATGCTTGACCTTGTTATAAGCAATTTCCTTGAAAGGAATGGCAACCAGATGGACAGGCTTCTCGCATATGCTGACGCAATGCGCGTAGGTAAAATTGTCCGTATAAAGCTTAACCAGATTGAAGAATAAAAACCAGGACGGAGGATACTTAAATGGGTAAGGTATATGATAAACTTATAAAATGTTATGATTGTTTTAAAGAGAAAATTGACTTTGAACCAAAGATAGCACTTGTGCTTGGTTCAGGGCTTGGTGACTATGCAGATGGCATAAAAGTTGTAGCAGAACTTGACTACCATGATATTGAAGGTTTTCCTGTTTCAACAGTTCCAGGACACCAGGGAAAATATATCTTTGGATATGTAGATGAGGTACCTGTTGTATGTATGAAAGGCAGGGTACACTATTATGAAGGATATAATATAAGTGATGTTGTACTTCCAATAAGGCTTATGAAGCTTATGGGTGCCAAAGTCCTGTTCCTGACTAATGCATCTGGCGGTATTAACATGAGCTTCCAGGCAGGTGATTTTATGCTTATCAAAGACCAGATTGCCAATTTTGTGCCATCACCACTTATTGGGCCAAATATTGATGAACTTGGTGTACGTTTCCCTGATATGAGCAATATATATGACAAAGAACTCCAGAAAGTTATAAGACGTACCGCAGCACTGCTTGATATCCCATTACAGGAAGGTGTTTATATACAGCTTACAGGTCCTAACTATGAATCACCATCAGAAGTACGTATGTGCCGCACTCTTGGCGCTGATGCAGTAGGTATGAGCACTGCATGTGAAGCAGTAGCAGCAAACCATATGGGAATGATGATTTGTGGAATATCATGTATATCTAATATGGGCTGCGGAATTACAGCTAACCCTTTGACACATAAAGAAGTACAGGAAACTGCTGACAGGGTTGCACCTCTGTTTAAAAAGCTTGTAACAGAATGTATTAAAAATATTGATAAAGCTGTCTGATTAGCAAGAAATTTTATGGCAGCAGCAATAAAGTGGACGCATAAAGCATTCACTTTATTGTCCCACCACCAAATACATAACTATTTTCATAAAATACAACAGCCTGTCCTGGTGTTACTGCTCTCTGTTTCTCATTAAATTTACATTCTGCCTGTCCATTTCCAAGAGGAATAAGTTCACACTCTGCACCTGCATGTGCATATCTTATCTTTGCTTTAAGCCTGTGTGGTTTTTCTAGTTTTTCAACTGCCATATAATTTATATTATCTACATATACTGTATCTGTAAATACACTGTCTGCACCTCCAAGCACTACTTCACGTGTTGCTGGAATAATTTTTTTAACATAGTAAGGCTGCTTTGCTGGCAGGTTTAACCCTTTTCTCTGTCCTATTGTATAATGTTCAATACCTTTATGTACCCCAAGTATATTTCCATTATCATCAATAAAATTACCTGGAATACATTTTTCACCTGTTTCTCTTTCAATAAATCCTGCATAATCGTGGTCTGGTATAAAACAGATATCCTGGCTTTCACTTTTACTTGCCACTTCTAAACCAGCTTTCCTTGCAATATTTCTTATTTCTTCCTTTGTATAATCCCCAAGCGGCATTAATGTATGTGCCAGCTGGTTCTGGTCCAGGCTGTAAAGCACATATGCCTGGTCTTTTTTACCAGCCGCAGACTCACTTATTGTATAACGTCCATTTCCAAGCTTGATTATACGTGCATAATGCCCTGTCGCAATATAATCTGCACCAATACCAGCAGAATATTTTAACAGTTCACCCCATTTAATATATTTATTACATGCAATACATGGATTAGGTGTATTACCTTTCCTATATTCATCTATAAAATATCTTTTTACGTTTCTGCAGAATTCTTCCTGTACATCAATTACATAATAAGGTATTCCCAGCTGCTTTGCAACACGTCCTGCATCTTCTATAGCAGAAGCACAGCTTCCTCCTTCTTGTGCTTCTTTGCCATCCCATGTCTGCATTGTTACACCAATCACATTATAACCCTGTTCTTTAAGGAGATATGCTGCAACAGAAGAATCAACACCTCCAGACATACCAGTTACAACAGTTTCTTTACCCATCAGCCTTACCTCCCATATATATTAATACACTTCTTCTATTTCTTCCTCTTTCTCCCCAATATCATTAACAGGCTTTTCTAAACCCTCTATTACAATACCGTTTTTTTCTGCATAATCCCAAAGCGCTGCATGTATTGCTTCTTCTGCAAGAAGCGAACAGTGTACTTTCACTGGCGGAAGCCCGTCAAGTGCTTCCATAACAGCTTTATTTGTAACTTTAAGAGCCTCTTCTACAGTCTTTCCTTTTACAAGTTCTGTAGCCATACTGCTTGTTGCTACTGCTGCACCACATCCAAAAGTTTTAAATTTGCAGTCTTTTATAACCCTTGTATCATTGTCAATATCAAGATACATCCTCATTATATCGCCACATTTAGCATTACCTACTGTACCTGTACCACTTGCATTCTCTATTTCACCAACATTTCTTGGATTTGAAAAATGATCCATAACTTTTTCACTATACATATGCCTGCTCCTTTCTGCCATTTGTATTACTGCTGTTTTATAAAATCCTCATACAATGGTGACATGCTTCTTAATTTTTCTACTATTTCTTTTAATTTACTAACTGTAAAATCTATATCTTCTTTTGTAGTTTTCTCTGATAATGTGAGCCTTAACGAACCATGTGCTATTTCATGTGGAAGCCCTATTGCAAGAAGCACATGCGACGGGTCAAGTGAACCTGATGTACATGCAGAACCACTTGAAGCACATATTCCGTTCTGGTCTAAAAACATAATTAATGACTCACCTTCAATAAACCTGAAGCAGAAGCTTGCATTATTAGGAAGCCTCTCCTCCCTGTGCCCGTTAAGCCTTGTATATGGGATTTCATCCATTACACTGTCTATAAGGTAATTCCTAAGGTTTGTTTCATATTCTGCCCTCTGTTTAAGAGTTCTGGCAGCAATTTCTACAGCTTTGCCTATACCAGCAATCCCTGTTACATTATGGGTGCCTGCCCTTCTGCGTCTTTCCTGTGCCCCTCCATGTATAAATGAACCTGTCTTTAAACCACGCCTTATATACATAATCCCTATACCTTTAGGCCCGTTAATCTTATGACCGCTTGCACTAAGCATATCTATGCCAAGCTCATCAACATTTATTGGAATATGTCCAAATGCTTGTACTGCATCTGTATGGAACAATATCCCTTTCTCTTTTGCCAGTGCACCTATTTCAGCAAGAGGCTGTATAGACCCTATTTCATTATTAGCAGCCATAACAGATATTAAAATTGTATCTGGACGTATAGCAGCTTTTAATTCATCAAGTTTAATAATGCCATCACTGCCAACATTTACATAAGTAACCTCAAACCCCTGTTTCTCAAGTGCCTGGCATGTATGAAGCACTGCATGGTGTTCTATTGTTGTAGTGATAATATGTTTTCCTTTATCTGCATAAGCCCTGGCTGTTTCTTTTATAGCCCAGTTGTCCGACTCACTGCCTCCTGCAGTAAAGTATATTTCTTCTGTCTTTGCCCCTATAAATCCCGCAATTATATTTCTTGCCTCTTCTACAGCTTTCTTGCTTCTTTCCGCAAAACTGTATACGCTTGACGGATTAGCATAATATTCTGTAAAATATGGTTTCATTGCCTCAAAAACTTCTGGATAAACCTGTGTTGTAGAAGCGTTATCCAGATAAATATATTTATCCATTGTATACCTCCAGTCATTAATAATTTAACCTCATTAAGTAAGCCCTTTAAAATACATGCTTCTTAAGTAGTGGGTTGGTTTACCAGGGCTTGCTTAGTCTGGCAGGAGTTCAAGTCCTGTCAGACTGCCACAAAGCGGCAATAAGGTTATAAGCAAGTAGCCAATGCCTGCTTGCAGGCATTGCGGATTGTGAATATCCGCTTGACAACCCATAAATATATCATAGTAATTCAGTATGATTTCTTTCAGGTTAATTATAACACTACTATTTATATTGTCAATATTTTAAAATAATTTGAGTTTCCATATTTTTTAAATTATAAAAAGATTATGTTACTCTGGCAAGTACCAAATGTTTTGCCAAAAGGCAGCTGTTATGGATACGCTTGTGCTTAAGCCTCGTATTTGGAGGCTTTATGCACCACTGCGTATCCATCCAAGCGGAAGCGGCTGCCAATGGTAAAACTTTGGAATTGCCAGAGGCAAAATACTTGTGTATTAAAAAAATAGGAAACTCAAATTTTATGAAACAAACGTATACGAATACGTGTTTGCATTGACAAATTTATAAAAAAATGGTAATATAAGCAAAGTTATATTTTACATATCAATAATATTTATGCCGCTGGGGCGGAACTGGCAGACGCATGCGACTCAAAATCGCACGGGAAACCATATGGGTTCGAGTCCCATCAGCGGCACTAA
>VSNJ01000226.1 GCA_009774235.1 Lachnospiraceae bacterium | reverse complement strand
ATTTAAACGGTGCATCCGTAAGCTGCTTGATTCAACATTTATTGTTAAAAGTAAAGATATGAAATTATATAAATTTATATCAAGAGAAACAAACAGGCAGGATATATCAGATTATTTGCGTATGATTGGTTTTGATGTACTGGTAGATACTAATGCTGGAATTGCAATGCTTAAACCTTATGAAGCTGATGAAGAAGCTGTAGGCTTAAAAAGGGCAAATATTGTTACATTTACAACAGAACAATACCATCTGTTACTTGTACTATGGGAAGTATATCTGGAAAATTTAGGTTACAATGATGAAAATATTGTACTAAGAGGGGACTTAATAGATAAAATCAAAGCTTATGAAGTAGATATAGATAGTAATAAGCTGTCCGCTGCTATGAAGATATTTAAAAAATATGACCTGGTTGATTATGATCCTGATGATAAGTCAGAAGATGCAATTATTACATTATATCCATCATTACAGTTTGGTTGGGATATTAAACAGTTCCAGGCAGTTTCTGGAGAGTATATTAAGAACAGCAATCCAGAAGAGGATATACAAGACTTAGATAGTGATGAAAATGAGGAGGGTATTTAATGATAAGATTAAAGCAAGTCCGGCTGGTCAACTGGTATGGATTTGGGCAGATTACTGTACCAGTTGGGCTTTTCACTTTGATTGCTGGTAAGAATGGAAATGGTAAATCTGTATTATTAGATGCAATTAAATATGCACTTTATGGGGACACTGTTTTTAATAAATCTACAGAGAATAAAGGAAGCAGGACCATATCTTCTTATACAAGGGGGTTGCTTGATGCTACTGCTGGAACCTATATGAGACCAGCAGATAAAGTGCCTAATGTTTATACACATATTGTACTTGAAATGGAAGAAGCAGAACTTAAAAAAGTTTTTATACTTGGAACATCTATTGATACGGATTCTGGCAATGGATTCAGGACTCATAGGTATATTATAGAGAATAAAACTTTAGATAATATTTCCCATACATATGAGTCTGGCGGCCAGGTAATTCCATATAGTACATCTGGGTTGCAAAAAGCATTTGGATTAAAAATGATGGATGTGAAAGAGGGCGTGCTTAGATTTATGCAGAGAACAGGATTGCGGTTAAATGAACAACAGTTAGCGTCTTTTAGAAGAAAACTGCGCAGTATTATGTCATATGACCCAGATGCCAGAATTGACCAGTTTATCAGGGAAAGTGTACTTGAAGATAAAAAAGTTGATTTTTCTAAACTTGTAGAAGCAAAGAATAATATTGACAGGTTAAATATAAACTTTTCTGCTATTAATAATGAAATCAATGAACTCCAGGAAATACTTAAGCTTTTTGATTTAATCCAAGAAACAGGAAATGTTATTTTTACGGATGATGTAAAAATTGCATATAAACGTTTTATGGATTATAAAGAAGACATAAAAAAAATTAAAGAAAATATGGATATAGCCTCTAGCCAGATTGTAGAATATAAGAAAAAACTTAAGGAGGCTTCTGTACAAGAGAGAGAATTACATTCTGCATATAACAGGGCAAAAGAGAACCTAGATTCTATGGATTGTTCAAAGGCGATTAATGAAGCTGTACAAGCTTTAGAAAATGCAAAGGATGAGAAGGAAAAACTTTTAGACGAAAAGAACAGTCTCGATAGATTCCAGACAAGGGTTAGTGAACTGCTTGCATGGTTTTACAATGAAAAAGTGGATGTGGCAGAAAAAAATATATTATCGTCTCTTTTATTGGATAACTTTACAGCAGTACAGAAAAAGAATAGTGTTAATAAATTGTTCCAGGAAGTAAAAAATTACAGGGACAAGATAATATCTGGCTTAACGAGAATAGATGATTTTATAAATGAAAACTATAAACAACAGGTAAAGTGGCAGCGTATTATTGATGAATGTAATGTTAAGAAAACCACTTTTTCAGAAGTTCCAGATTATGTTGCACTTAAGAATGAGATTAATAAAGAATTTGAAAAAAGAGGAATTAAACAAGAAGCTTGTTTTGCTTGTGAATATGTTATTGGATTAACTGATGAAGCATGGCGGGATGTAATTGAGAGTTATCTTGGCATGCGCAGATATACTATTCTGGTTGGACCTGGATATTATGATATTGCAGATTATGTTTTAAACAATTCAAAGAATAAATATGCACATTTATTTAATACAAAACTTTTGATGAAGAAAAAAATTATACCAGAAAAAGATTCGGTTGTTAATTTTATTAAAGTAAAAAATCCAGTAGCAAAGCAGTATTTTAATTACCAGCTTGGAAGATTCCACGCTGTTACAAAAGACCAGGTGAAAAATTATGAAAATGCTATGTCAGAAGAGGGAAGAATATCTGTTGCCATGGATAGTTATTTTCTCCGTTTTGACAAAACCAGGTTCTATTGCCTTGGACAAGAAACAATAGAAATTAACAGGATTAATGCAGCCAAAAACTTAGAGGTTTTAAATGTTTCGTGTATAGAGGCCAGTCAAAAACTTGAGTCTGAAAATGAGAAGAAGTTGTATTTGGAAAAGACAATGGAATTCTTTGGTGATTATAATTTTGATGCTTTTAAAATGTATGAAAGGGTATTGTCAGATTATTTAGAAAAACAGGAAGACTTAAAGCGTCTGGAAGAAGCACAGAAAAATAATTTTGAGTTTATGGAACTTTCTGGACAAGTTTCAAAACTTAAACAAGATATTGAAGATGTTATAAGAGAACAGGATATTATACGTGATAATATGTCAAAAACTAAGACAGAGTATGATATAAATAAAATTAAACTGTCAGAAAAACAGGAAAGTATTATTAAGGCAGAAAATATTTTAAAAGATTACCAAATAAAAAATAATGTTATTTATAAAAATGCTATAGAAGATTATAAAAAACATATTGCAAATGGACCAGGAAGTGATGGGGGCAGGTTGCAAGACAGGGCATATGCAGAAGCTTTGTTAAAGGAAACATCTGAAAAACTTACAAAAGCCCAGGCTTCATATAATGCTGTAAGACCAGTTAGCGGCCAGTTGCCAATGTCTGCACAATCCAGGCCGGAATATGAAACTAGAAAATCCAGAATCTGGATGGATGACCTGCAGGAAATACAACAAAAGCTGAAAGAACAGACAAAACGGTATGAAGAAATATTTAAAAATGAATTTGTACTTACTGTCCTGAAATCATGTGAAGCAGCAAGGGATGATTTAAAATTAATAAATGCAGAACTTGCAAGATTAAAATTTAAGTCCAGGTATGAGTTTGATGTAAAATATGTTAAAGATGGTTCTGATTATGAGAAAATACTTGAGTATGCAAAGTATTTAAAAGAACGTGAAGAGCTTGGGACAACATCTGGCCAGATGACATTTGATACATTGGTATCATATACAGATGATAAAGGCAAAGAACTGGAAAAAGATATGCAAGAGATTATTAACCGTATTGTTGGTAGTAATGATAAAGACCAGATTGGGAATTATGCAGATTACCGTAATTATATGACATATGAAATCCTTCTTACAAATGATGTTCTTACAAAAGCTAAACTTTCAAAACAGTCTGGATATAATTCTGGTGCTGAAGTACAGATTCCATATATGCTGGTTTTATTATCTGCATTATTAATGGTTTATAATGAAAAGGTTAGTTCAACAAGACTGGTGTTTATTGATGAGCCATTTGCAAAAATGGACCCAGTGAATATAAAAATTATGCTTGGATTTATGAGAGAACAAAATTTACAGATGATTTTCTGTGCTCCTGATAAAATTGAACTGATTGGCAGTGAATGTGAAGTTGTTTTGCCAGTTATAAGGACACAGGCTGATTTAATGGAAATTGGTACTTTTGATATGCAAAAGGGAGGTTTATAATACCATACCAGATATAGTGTATTACATTTCATGATATCCCGTAGATTGATACGGGGTATTTTTTATTAAAATGTAATATAATCTTTGTGTAATTAAAAAAATGGGAAACTTAAAAAGAAATGTTAAATATTCCATAGAAAAGATAAATTTGCTTTAATAAATTAAATATGATGTATAAAACAAGACAAATGTATACATAGAAAGTGGGATAATTTATAATACAGAATTGGAAAATAAAAAATATGTAAAAAGCCAGGGGATTTGCCAGGATATAATTAGTGTGCTGTTAGTTGGGATTACATGAGTTATTAGATATCAGGGTAGCAGAAAGGGGATATATACTATGGAACGTTTTATTACAGAGGAAATATTTTTACAGTACAAGGAATACCTTTATAGCGAGGAAAAATCTGAGTCAACAATTAAGAAATATATGCGTGATTTAAGGAAACTGGCTGGATATGCGGCAGGAAGGGAGGTTACAAAAAAGCTGGTTGCAGGGTATAAGAAGTATCTGAAAGAGAAAAAAGGATACAAGCTTACAAGTATTAATTCGTTCATTGTAGCAGCTAACCGCTTGTTTGAATATCTTGGATGGTATGAGCTTAAAATAAGGACTTACCGTATACAGAAAGAGGTGTTTGTGCCAGAAAGCAGGAATTTATCAAAAGCCGAGTATAAAAAACTTGTCAAGGCAGCACTTAATAAGGGAAAGAAAAGGCTTGCAATGATTATACAGACTGTATGTGCAACAGGTATGAGGATAAGTGAATTATCAGGGGTTACACTGGAAAGTGTGACAGAAGGTGTTGTTGAAATTTATTGCAAGGGTAAACAGAGGATGGTACTGCTTCCAGGGAAGCTTAGGAAGAAACTTCAGAGATACATAAAAGAAAACAGGATTGTTTCAGGTGTTGTATTCTGTACTTCTGGTGGAAAAGCGGTAGACAGAAGCAATATCTGGAAAGAAATGAAACTTATTGGTGAAGAGGCAGGGATATACAGGGGGAAGGTTTACCCACACAACCTGCGCCATCTGTTTGCAAGGGAGTTTTATGCGGCTGGGAAAGATATAGCAAAGCTTGCAGATGTGCTTGGGCATAGCAATATCGAAACGACAAGGGGATATATAAAGGCAACAAGTACTGAACACCAGAGGCTGCTTGACAGGATGGGGCTCGTGCCTGGGTGTGAATAAGATTTTGTATTTATATTATTAATGTTTTTATGAATGTAAAAAAGCCCATATTTACTGGGCTTAAGGGAATACAACATAACAAAAATTATGTGTAATAACAAGGAGCTGTACTTTAAGAATATAAAGTATCTGGCAATAAAAGCCGATAAA
>VSNJ01000225.1 GCA_009774235.1 Lachnospiraceae bacterium | reverse complement strand
GTTTTAAATATATCATCAAACGTTTCTCCCCTTTTTACTAAACGGACTTCATTTCCATCTATTTCTACTACTGGAAAATTTGGCAATATAAATGGTGGTTTTAATACAATAGAATACGACCCAACATTATTAAACACTACATAATCACCTTCCGCCAGATTTCCTTTAAACCCTTTATATAAATAATCAGACTCTATACATGTATAACCTGCAAAGTCTAAATCACCATATATATTCCCTTCAGAAAATTTAACAATATTTATAGGAGGATTTTTACCATTAAGAGTAGGATTAATATTATATACACTGCCTAACAATGTAGCTATATTTTTACCTCTGATAGTTTTTATATTTATAACTTTTGACACAAACTGCATCGCATCACCAGCTAATGCACTTCCTGGTTCTATAAACAATTTAGGCTGCACATCTTCTGGATACATACTATAATTTGTTGCAAATACTTTTGCAATTACATCTGCATACTCTTCAAAACTTGGTATATATACATTAAATTGTTTCTTTAATGTTTCTTCCATCCTTCCAAATATACCACCACCTACAGATATATATTTTGGTACTTTCTTATAAACCTCTTTTATAATTTTAATTATTTTTTTGACTTTTATCTTCCAAATATCAATATCCCTTGAAGCAAAATGACAATGAAATCCTGTCAGGTTAATATTATGTACTTTCTGTATTCTTTCAATTAAAGAAATAAATGTTCCTGTCTCACTATCAAATCCAAAACGGGAATATACACCATCTCCAATATCAAAATTACAACGTATACCTATATTAAATTTTTTATCTGGATTTTCTTTTGCTAATGCAAATATTATTTCTAAATCATATTCTGAATCTATATTTACATATGCTCCTTGTATTACTGACTTTTCTAATGCATATCTATCTTTATATGGTCCATTAAATATTATTTTATTGTAAGGAACTCCTATTTTTAATGCTAAATCTTCCTCCATACCAGATACAACTTCTGCATATCCTCCCAGTTTATTTACAATGTTACATAATCTTGGAATATAATTAGTTTTATATGAATAAGAGATATATGTTTTTTTATAATATTTTCTCATAGCTGCCTGCAAATCATTATAATTATTTTTAAAACATTCTGTATCTAAAATATAAAAGGCATCTCCATATTTTTTGCTAATCAGTCTTATCTGCTCTTCTTTAATTTCCATATATTCTCCCTTTATTTACATACACTGGACTATCTTGTCTACTATAGCCTTAAGTTTAAACTGGTTTTCTATAAAATAACTTTCTTCCTGTAATTTCAAAAATTCCTGATACTTACAAATTTCTTTTACATCTTTTATAAAATTATACTTAAATTTAGATTTATCTATTTCATAATCTTTTTCATTTGCAAAACTTCTTGATAAAATAGCTCTAGTGCTATTAAGTCTTATATGTTCACTAATAATTAATTCTGCTGGAACTATTCCTTCACCCAGGCTTGCAATTCCACCAAAACCATACGGTTTCCCTTTTTGTTCTATTTTTTTACATACTTTTTCTATTGTCCCATCTGTCAATAATTCAAACATAAATTTTTTACTATATGATAAATGTAAATCATTAAGACCAATATGTATTTCATCTATACCTTCCAACGCAAGTATCTCATCTAACTTTTCAACAGCTTCTTTAGTTTCAACTAGCAAATTAGTTTTTACCCTGCCATCCACAAATCCTAAAAAATCATTAACCTCTTTTACTGATTTAAAATATGGAAGCATTAAAATACTGGCTCCTTCTTTTATACAGCTATCTATCTCACTTTGTGAACCTTCATAAATTGGATTTACCCTGACTTGTATACATGCTTTACTTAATACGTGTTTCATGGCTGATATATCACTAATTTTATGTTGTGATTTTACACTTTCATATGGTTGTCTCTCCTGTTTTCCAATAACTTCCAAATCTATCCATATACGTTCTACACCCGCTTCTTCAACAATACATCCAATTTCAGGATTATTCGTAATGTACATAAATTCTAAAGCCATAATTTATCAAATACCTCCATTATGTATCACTCATAACTATAAGTAGAAACAACTTCTTTTACTATTTTTCTTATTTCCTGGCTATCTGCATATGCAGCAATTTTTAAATCCTCAAGCTGCTTCATAAACAATTCTTCATTAAATTCAATCTGTTTACCTATAAATATCAAATCATTATTAGTTTTTTCCATATCCTCTTCTGCTAATAATAATTCTTCATATAATTTTTCCCCAGGTCTTAAACCTGTAAACTCAATTTTTATTTCATTCTCTGATAACCCAGATAATTTAATCATATTACGTGCTAAATCTAATATTTTTACAGGCTCACCCATGTCTAAAACGAATATTTCTCCTCCAGATGCATATGCACCAGCCTGTAATACTAATGAAACTGCTTCTGGAATAGTCATAAAATACCTTATTATATCTGGATGTGTTACTGTTACTGGTCCACCATTCATAATCTGTCTTTTAAATAAAGGAACTACACTTCCATTGCTTCCTAATACATTTCCAAACCTTACTGCTGCAAACTCTGTTTTATCAAATCTATTATTTAATAATTGTACTAACATCTCACAAATTCTTTTTGATGCTCCCATTATATTAGTTGGATTTACTGCTTTATCTGTAGATATAAGTACAAACTTTTTTACTTTATTATTACCCGAAGCCATAGCTACATTATATGTCCCAAACACATTATTCTTAATAGATTCATTAGGACTTTTTTCCATTAATGGCACATGTTTATGTGCTGCCGCATGAAATACTATATCAAATTTGTACTTTTCAAAAATATGGTTAATTGTTTTTTCGTTTCTCACAGATGCTATTAATACATCTAAATCAAGTTCTGGAAATACATGTAACAATTCCTGTTGAAGGTCATAAACCCCATTTTCATAAATATCTATTAAAACAATCTTTGCTGGCTTATTAAGGGCAACCTGTCTGGATAATTCACTTCCTATAGAGCCACCTGCTCCTGTAATTAAAACAACAGAATCTTCAATATATTTTTTTATTGAACCATTATTTATAACTATAGGATTTCTTCCTAACAAATCTTCAACCTTTAAATCTCTTAACCTGGTTACATCTACATTAAGTTCATCAATTTCATATAAATCAGGTACTATTTTTATTTTGCAATCTGTTTTTCTACAAATCCCAATAATATCTTTAATTTCTAATTTGCTCACAGACGGAAGTGCAATTATAATTTCTTGTATATTATATGTAATAACATTCTTGCATATTGTTTTTCTATCTCCAGCAATCAAAACACCTTTTATATATTTACCAATCTTGGTTTCATCATCATCAATTATGCATTTAACCTCATATAATAATTGTTTTTCTATAAAAAACCGTTCTATTAGCATAGAACCAGTCCATCCTGCCCCAATAATCATCACATTCTTTTTTTCTTTAGATGAAGCCATATTATTCCCCTCATAAACATATTTAAAACCAGTTATTTATATAATTCCAGCCACCTTTTAATTGCTTTTTGCCATGAATAAATTTCATATAATATTTTTCTATTATGTTCTATAATATTACTTTTTAACTTTCCTTTTTCAATAACTTCTGTTAATGTAGCAGGTAATTCTGAAAATTCATTATAAATAAATGTCTTTATGTTATTTTCATCAAGCAATTTATATTTTAACCATACTGGATTAATAATTATCTTTCCTGCATATATATATTCTAACATTGATGCTGATAAAGCATCTGTAACTTGTGCATTAATAAAAATATCAACTGCACATCTTAATTTTGCAATTTCAGATGCATCCATAAATTTTCTTGATATTACATATCTAAATTTAAATTTCTCCATCTCTCTAATCAAAGAATCTACATATCCCTCTGTTTCACATCCGTAACCAAAATGCAATAAAAAACAAATTTTATTTCTAAATTTCCCATTTAAACTGCTTAATGCATTTATAACTTCCAAATGTTGCTGTTCTTTGTTAATATTATATCCAATAGCAATTACTATATCTTCATTACCAAAACCAAATTCCCGTCTTGCAGGCAACTGGTCACTTCCCTTCATACCAGCCAGTTTATCTATTACTTCCAGACCAAAATCAATAATATTACATTTATCATTAAATACATTCCCATACATATTACAAAACTTACTATGCATATGCTCTGTAATAAAAGTGATATTATCTGCATATTTTAAAAGAGGTTCTTCTTTTATAAAAGCAAGTTTTTCTTTTCTATATATATCACTTCCCCAATATGAAACAATTATTTGGGTTTTTTCATTTGATAATACTTTAGCTAAAGTTAATGTTATCCTGTCTACAAAATGTACATGTATATAATCAAATTTAATACCATAATCTTTAACTTGATGTTTTGTCCTAAGTAAAAATTTATATAACCTCTCTTTTCCTCCAATATAGTTTCTTACATAATGAATAACATTTACTCCTAATTCAGAATAACTGGCTGAAAATACTTCGTTATTCCTTGTTAATAAATAAATTGAATATTCATTATCATTACTATATTTTATAAGTTGTTCAACATACTGCTTTATATAAACAGAATCCGCATTTGAAATTATCAACAAATTTCTTTTCATAAACAGCCTTTCCCTCACATTGTTTTTATATTCGGTCTAATATAAATATGCAAAAACAATCTGATTACATAAATTCTTTATTCCTAATACTATTTTTTATGGAATTTTCAATATATAAATATTTTGTTTTACAATATATGCTATATTAAAATAGTTGTGTAACAAACAAAACATCATCTTTTTTCATATAAGAATGTATAGGCAATGATATAACTTTTTCCTTTAAATATACTGTATTCTCATAATCTCCTACTTCTATACACTTTTTCCTAAAAGCAACTTGTTCATGCATTCCTTTAGCATAATAAACCGCATATGGTATATTATTTGTTTTTAAAATTTTTTGTATATATTCTCTCTCATCTAAACTTTTACAAACCACAGTATATTGAGCCCAGCTGGAATAAAACCCTTCCTTAATTTTGGGAATAATAACTATTTCCTGTAATCTGGTTTTATACCATTCTGCAATCTGGTTTACCTGTCCCAGTTCATATTTAATAAAAGACTTAAGTTTAACTTGAAGTACCGCTGCCTGTACTGTATCAAGCCTTGAATTCATCCCAATACGTACATTGTCATATTTACTGCTTCCTTTTCCATGTACACACAATGAAC
>VSNJ01000224.1 GCA_009774235.1 Lachnospiraceae bacterium | reverse complement strand
ACATAAAACAATTGAATTATTATTTGTTTTATGTAATACTAGTATGAGTGGAATACATTTATACAATTCCATACAATGACACCATAATGTGTCCTAAAATTATTATATAGAAGGAGGTTTTTTAGCAATGGCGTTAAAAAATCAATACTTAGCTGATTTACTTGAAACAGTAAAGAAGAGAAATGCTGGTGAACCTGAGTTCATCCAGGCTGTAACAGAAGTTTTTGTATCTCTTGAACCAGTTGTTGAAAAAAGACCTGACCTTGTAGAAGCAGGCGTTTTTGAGCGTATCGTAGAGCCAGAAAGACAGATTATCTTCCGTGTGCCTTGGGTTGATGACAACGGCAAGACACAGGTAAACAGAGGTTTCCGTATACAGTTTAATTCTGCTATAGGACCATATAAAGGAGGCTTAAGGCTTCATCCTTCAGTATATAGTGGTATTATTAAATTTCTTGGTTTTGAGCAGATTTTCAAAAACAGCCTTACAACACTTCCTATTGGTGGCGGCAAGGGTGGTTCTGATTTTGACCCTAAAGGAAAAAGTGATGGCGAAGTTATGCGTTTCTGCCAGAGCTTTATGACAGAACTTTACAGGCATATCGGTCCTGACTGTGATGTTCCAGCAGGAGATATAGGAACAGGTGCACGTGAAATTGGTTTTATGTTTGGACAGTATAAGAGACTCCGCAATGAATGGACTGGCGTACTTACAGGAAAAGGCCTGTCTTATGGCGGTTCTCTTGCACGTACTGAAGCTACAGGCTTTGGTCTCTGCTATTTCACAGATGAAATGCTTAAAGCCAATGGAAAGAGCTTTAAAGACCAGACTGTTGTTATATCTGGTTCTGGAAATGTTGCTATATATGCTACAAAGAAAGCAACTGAACTTGGTGCAAAGGTAGTTGCACTTTCAGACTCAAATGGATATATATATGACCCAGATGGAATTGACCTTCCTGTTGTACAGCAGATTAAAGAAGTTGAAAGAGGACGTATCAAAGAATATGTAGACAGGACCTCACATAACAATGCCACATACACAGAAGGATGCAGCGGCATATGGACAATTAAATGTGATATTGCACTCCCTTGTGCTACACAGAATGAAATTGATGGCGATAGTGCAAAGAAACTTGCAGCAAATGGATGTTATGCTGTAGCAGAAGGTGCTAACATGCCTTCAACTCCTGAAGCTATTGATGTATACTTTGAGAACAATATGCTTTATGGTCCTGCAAAAGCAGCTAACGCTGGCGGTGTTGCTACATCAGCACTTGAAATGAGCCAGAACTCTGAAAGACTTTCATGGTCATTTGAAGAAGTTGATTCTAAGCTCCACGGCATTATGACACAGATTTTCAAATCATGTGATAATGCTTCAAAAGAATTCGGCATGCCTGGAAACTATATGGCAGGTGCAAATATTGCCGGCTTCTTAAAAGTAGCAGAAGCAATGAAAGCACAGGGCTGTGTATAAAAAAGAACTTACTTCTGGCAAGAACTGTTCTGCAATTCTTGTTAGTGTTCTTTAATAATATTATAAAGGACGAGTTTCTAAATATAAAGGACTTGTCCTTTATATTTCTTTATAAAATATCTTAACCATATCTTCCACTACTTTTCTAATAAATTCCTGCATCCTGTTATAAGAAATATATACAGGGTCTTTTATACCAGTATGTTTGGTTTCAAAAAAATAATCAATAATCCACCTGCGGCTTCTTGTAAGTTCATCTTTTGTAACCATTCCATATATTTCATATGGATTTATGCTGGCAAGTGCATTATATATACGCCTTGTACCCTCATACTCATTTACCAGCCTGAAATCAACCGCATCTACATCTTTACTAAAATATTTAAAAGTTTCCATATTTTTCTCTGTAAGTCCTGTTACAGATATGTTTTTTAGAAATTCTGGACGTATCTGCAACATAAACATCTCATCTGCAAGCATATGTACCCAGTAACCCAGATACAAGCTTCTCTCATTATCTTCTTTAATAGTTTCCAGGTTTTCTTTCATAAAAGAATCCAGCCTATGCCTGAAAAGCTGGAGGTTTTCCTGTATATGGAAATCACAGTCCTTTATTCCATTCCGGAAATGTGTATGTTTCTTCATATCCCTTACATAATTATCACGTGCCATTATTCCATCTGGACATATATTGCCTGCAATAAAATAATTGTTAATTAATTTTATACTTCCATATGGTGTAACCACTTTAGTATTATGCCATTCCTGTGACAACATATCTGCTATAACAAGATGTACAACAGTTCCAGCCATAATAAACCTCCATTCCAGGACTGCAAATCCTATATTTAAAAAAATAATTTCATTCTTGACAAATTAATTCATACAATATAAACTATGATATGTTAGTTATATTTCTGCTTCCATGGCTCAGCTGGCAGAGCGGCGTATTCGTAATACGTAGGTCAGGGGTTCGAATCCCCTTGGGAGCTTTTATTTTATTTTATTCTATTATACTACATTAAAACATAAAGTCAAAGTTGTGTTTCTTTAAGCTCCCCAGACTGTCCGGAAACTCCTTTTTTAAATTTCCAGCCCACATCATCTCGTTGTTGTTCATATTACCTGTTATTATATTTTGTGGTCCGGACTGCCCGGTTTTTAGTTTCCGGGCAGTCTCCCCATTTTTTAGTACACAAGTATTTTATTTTCAAACACCATCTGCCATTTACAGAAATTATACTTAACTAAATAAGACTACAACACAGCAGAATGGTGCTTCTGGATAGAAAATATTTACTTGGACATGTAAATTGCTTTATATCCACATATATAACATATAAAAATCTATAAAATAAAAATATTAAACTTTATGCCTTAATTATCAGATGCAGGTAAACTACACAAGTTTTCTGCAATATAAGCTGCTGTTTTTGCTAATACCTGCCATTCAAGGTTATTGGTTTCTCCATTAGACATATCTATAAAATCCGTATACATATAAAAATATATTTTATTATATTTCCAGGAAAGCAATGTTGTTGTTATAGCTTTTCTTTTATAAAGTTTATAAAACTGGACTTTGATAAGTTTTTCTTTACCTCCGAAGAAAGACCAATATTCATTTTCATAAGGAACAGAACCAGACCATTTTTCAATATCCTTTTGTGGCTTTTTCCCAAAATCCAGTTTAACTTCTGTTTCTGTAATACAATCATAATATGTGACAATTCCACTGTCTTTGCCAGCAGAAGCCATAGGATTTTGTATCCAGTTTTCATTTTCTGGAAGTTTTATTGTAACATCAATATCCTCAAAATAAAATTCTCTACTTTGTTTCTGTCCAGGTTCTAGCAACTTTTCCCCAGCATCATACTTTATAACCATATTTTTTAACAAGTGTACCAGAAAAGTATTGCCATATTCATCAATAAATGCAGCATAATCTTTTTCCTTATATGTATTATATCCATTATATATTTCAATATTGTTTTTATTAACTTTCCTGCTAAGAAATGCCCGTTCAAATTCTGCCACCAGCTCTTTTGCCTGGTTTTTATTTATCCTGTCATCTGGCATGCTATCTACAAAACCATATTCTTTGCTTATATATTGTACAAGTTTATCCCTTGAAAAGGAAAAATCCAGACGCAGGGTAATGTCATTATTACTTTTCCCATTTCCTAATAAATACCCATCACTTGACAGTCTCCAAAATCCTTTTTTATGCAATTCATCTACAACATAACCTGGCATAGTATTTTCCACAGCCTCCATCAAACTACGCATAGGCTGTGCATCTGCTCCCGCATCATTAACTGGTATTATACGTACAACATTGGCATACTGCTTTTTTACACCTTCCTCTGTTAAACCTTGGTATATTATTTCCCCATTTTTACATTTAAAAGCAGGAGAATATTCACCTGGAATTGTATAAATATTCTTTCCATCTTCTGTAGAAAGAGCATATCTTACAATACTTCCATCATCATCTATTGTAAAAACCTGGTAATTCATAAAATTTCCAAGCATTGGCACCGCTGTCTGTCCCTGTCCCAGTACAAAGTCATCTTTATTGCTATCCCCGTCATAATCCTTAACAGACAGTCTGAATCCTTCTTTTGGATAATAAATATCCTGGTTTCCAAACTCCAGCATATACTCTGCATATTTTACATTTTCTTTATAAGTCCTTATTACAAATTCCCCACTATAATACCCATCAACTACAGAAGTATTACTATCTGCTATATGTACAATCTGTACATTATATCCATTAATAGTTTCATTTGCTACTATATCCCCATATTCCTTGTTATCCTCTCCTTCCACTTTTCCACTATTTTTATTTTCTTCTATTTTTTTACCATTATTTTTTATATCTTCTTTATCATAAGCATTTGTCAGGCATACTGCTCCTGATGCCATAATTAATATTACTGCAAAAAAACCAATCCATTTCCCATGTTTTTTAAAATTTAACACATTTAACACTCTCTTCCTTGTATCTGTTTCGCCAAAAGATAAAAGCCCTGCTGTGTTTCTCCTTTTATTTGTGGCAAATCCTAATAACGACATGCTGTAATCTTTACATATCCCTGTACCCATATCTTGTAATACATACTCATCACAACTCATTTCCATATCTCTCACCATTAAAAAATATGATAACCATACCAAAGGATTGAACCAATAAATACAAACCAGTAAAAATGCAACAGGTTTAATAATATAATCCCTGCGTTTTATATGATATTTCTCATGTTTTAATATATACTCCTGCTCCTCTTTCCTTAACTGGAAAGGAATATATATTCTTGGATGCCAAATTCCAATAACAAATGGTGAAGGAATATTTTCACATTCATAAATATTATCTTTAAGCCGTACTGCCCTTTCAAGATGCCTTTCCATAACAAAAAGCATATAAAAATTCCATAATACAATAAACACAATACCTGCAAGCCATATAAATGTACTATATTTAACAACAGGATTTATCTGTTTTTTGCTTTCTGCTGTCCTTGTATTATTTTCTGGTACAGATATATTTCCAGTAATTTCCTTGCCTGGCTGTATATTTGTATTCTCTTTTCCAGCTTGTTTTATTGGAATGCCAGTATTATCTTCTGGCACTTTACTGTCTGTATTGTTACTAGAAAACTGCCTGCCAGGCTGCCCATAATAAGATATTATATTTGTCTTATTAACTCCTGTTCCAATAAAACTTGTATCTATTATATTAAATAAACTAATCCGTGAAGAAACAGCAACTGGGCAGATTAAACGTATTCCAACAACAAGCCATATAATATACCTGTATTTTTTAGGCAGCCTGTACATAATACCACGTACAAATAAAACAATAATAATAACTGGACATGCTGTAAC
>VSNJ01000223.1 GCA_009774235.1 Lachnospiraceae bacterium | reverse complement strand
GTATTAAAATCTGGAGGATATATAACATCAAATAATTATAAGACACATAGTAAGAATGCTGAGGGATATGATAAAGAATTAATAAAAATAACTATATTAAATAAAAAGGTTGCTAAAGTTATAGCAGGCAAGGATAGCATTGAAATTAAGAGCAAAGTCAAAGGGAAAACAAAAGTAATAGTTAAAGCAGGTAATAAAAAAGCAATATTCTGGGTAATTATAAAATAATATTTTTGTATAGTTTGTATTTATGAAAGAAAAACCAGGTCACGATTTAATTTTGTGACCTGGTTTTTCGGTAGTGTATTTAATTTCGTGTCTATGGCTTTTTGTTTTATTCCAGAGCCCACAAAGCCTTGTAGATACTGGGAATTCTGGCAATAGTCTATACTGAAAATCAGAGAAAAATAGAATCTCAAAGACACAAAAAAAATTACACCCTCGTAGTTCTGGTTATGTTTTCCTGCTCTTTTGTTGAGAATTTCTCTTATCTGTGCCAGTTTATAAAAGATGTCCTTGCCCATATCTGTTGTTTCAATACATTCTTTTTGTGTTATCATTTATATGTATTTTCAAGTATAGTTTCATTTTTAAATTCCATATTAAAAATTTTTTCTTGTCTTATTTTCTTTGTACTTTATACGCTTATTTATAATTTAAAAACACATATTACTTTATTAGAGAAATGTACAAGTTCCAGTAATCTACAGACTGGTCTGGACATTTTTTGTAGAACTCTAACAAACTTTTATACCAGAAACAGGGGAGGTGGAAATATATGTTTAGAGAAATTTTATCATTTGCCAGAGGCATACTTAACATGGTTCTGGTTGTGGCAACAATCCTTAGCTTATAAGGGAGGAGGTATCAAAACGTTATTATGGGTTTAAATTTTCAAGATGAAACAAAACAGGAAAAATCCAGGTACAATGAAATGGGAAAACCATATGTGCTTAATGAAGTTATTATTTTAATTAAAGCTTTAATCAATGTACTTGATATTATTACTGGTAATATTGACAGAAAAAAATAAAAGGAGGAATTTATTATGTCAGCAAATGTAGAAACAATGTTTTCGGTAAGGGAAAAACCTTGGCATGGATTAGGCACAATCGTGGAGGAAGCACCAGATTCTAAAGAGGCTTTGAAGTTAGCAGGACTGGACTGGGAAGTAATACAGCTTCCATTGTATACAAAAAGTGGAAATGTAGATGGCTACAAGGCAAACATCAGAAATATGGACAACCATGTATTAGGAGTGGTAACAGACCGTTACAAAGTAATCCAGAATACAGAAGCTTTTGCTTTTACAGATGAGCTGTTAGGTGCTGGTGTACGTTATGAAACAGCAGGTTCTCTACAAGGCGGAAGAAAAGTATGGCTTCTTGCAAGGCTGCCAAAAGAGTTTATTATTGCAGGTGAAAGGATTTCGCCATATCTTGTATTCAGCAATACCCATGATGGAAGCGGTGCGGTACGTGTAGCAATAACACCTATAAGGGTATGCTGCAATAATACATTAAACCTTGCACTTAATACAGCCGCAAGAAGTTTTAGCATGGTACATACTGGTGATGTAAAAGGAAAAGTGAAAGAAGCAAAGGAAACTTTGTTTATGGCAGACAGGTATATGGAAAACCTGGGAAATGAATTTGAAAGGCTGCGTAAACAGAAAGTTACAGACCAGAAAGTTAAGGAGTACATTGACCTTTTACTGCCAGTTGAAAAAGATGCAGGTGCTGTTACAGTTAAAAATATCAAAAGACTGAGAGAAGATATGGCAGCCAGATATTTTGATGCACCAGATTTAAAGGATATAGGAAATAATGCTTACAGGTTTATCAATGCAGTTTCTGATTTTGCTACACATGCAGAACCTGCCAGACGGACAAGGAATTACCAGGAAAATTTATTTATGAGGACTTATGAAGGAAACCCAGTGATTGATAAGGCATATAAACTTGTGGCAGCTTAATGGATAAAAAGGAGGATGTTTATGTTTGAAAAAATACCAATAGCAGGAATTAGCAATTTAGAATGGTTAAAATTACGTAAATATGGTATTGGGGGTTCTGATGCTGGTGCTGTATGCGGTCTTAACCCATACAGCAGCCCTATGAAAATATTCAGGGATAAAACTACAGATACAGTTGAAGAAAAAAATAATGAAGCTGTACGTATCGGGAAGGATTTGGAACAGTATGTTGCTGTACGTTTTATGGAGGCTACAGGATTAAAGACCAGACGCTCCAATTATATGTACCGCAGCAAGGAATATCCGTATATGATTGCGGATATTGACCGTCTGGTAGTTGGAGAAGATGCAGGTCTTGAATGTAAAACAACAAGTGCATATAATGCTGGAAAATGGGCTGATGGAAACATACTACTCCATTATGTTATACAGTGTTACCACTATATGGCAGTTACAGGTAGACGTTCATGGTATATAGCAGCTGTTATTTTAGGATGTGGGTTTGTTTATAGTAAACTGGTATGGGATGATGATTTAATAGAAAAACTTATTAAAACAGAATGGGATTTCTGGAATAATAATGTTAAGGCAAATACCATTCCAGAACCAGATGGTTCTAAAACATGTGATGCAGTTTTAGAACAATATTTCCATACTGCAAAAAAGGAAAGCATTATTGAACTTGCTGGCTTTGATGAGAAACTGGCACGCAGGGAAGAAATTTTAGTATCTATTAGTGGATTGCAGTCTGAACAGAGGAAGATTGAGCAGGAAATTAAGTTGTATATGCAGGACAATGAAACTGCTGCCAGTAAAAATTACATGGTATCATGGAGCAATGTGGATACAACAAGGCTTGATACAAAGAGAATTAAACAGGAACAGCCAGAAATTTATAAGAATTATGCCAAGGTAACATCATTACGCAGATTCCAGGTAAAGGCTGCATAGCATACAAGGGGCAAGGGAAACATAATAGTTTTCCTTGCTTCTTTTTATCAGATACAGAGGAGGGGTGATTTATGGCAAAAGAAATAATAAGGTTGCTAAGAGCTGATGAAATCGAGTGCAGGATATCCGTTATTAGGGAAAATGGTCTTAGTCTTTTATTATATAAAGATGCCAGGGTAGACCAGAGGATTCTTGATGAAACATTTGGAGTGTTTGGCTGGAAAAGAACCCACCAGTGTATAGATGGAAACCTGTATTGTACAGTAGAAGTATATGATAAAGATACAGGTATATGGGTTGCAAAACAAGATGTTGGCACGACAGGATATGCAGAAAAGGAAAAATCCCAGGCTTCAGATTCATTTAAACGTGCATGTTTCAACTGGGGCATTGGCAGGGAACTGTATTCTGCCCCATTTATATGGATACCATCTGTAAATACAACAATCAGGCAGAACAAAGACAAACTTTATTGCAATGACCACTTTTCAGTAGCTTCTATTGGATATAATAAAGACAGGGAAATATCCAGCCTTGTAATAGTAAATGTTTCCAATAAAGACCAGGTTGTATATGAATTAAAAGAAAAGACTGTTAATTCACAAAAAACTTACAATACAAGTTTATCTGGTGAGCAGATGCAGTCATTAGAAAAGGAACTTCAAAGGACAGGGGTTGGTATTGATGCTGTATGTGACAGGTACAAGATAGAAAACCCTGCGGAAATGCCAGATGATATTTATAAAAGGGTTATGAAAGCACTGGCTAAAACAAAGTCAAAAGCAGCATGATTTGTAATATTTATTATATTTATCAGGAGTATAATTATGAAAAGAGGTATGTATAGTGACAACGAAAGAAAACTGTTCAAAAAAGTAGATAATGAACATGAACTTTTCAAGTATAAAATGTTATCTTCCACACCAAAGGAGATATATGATAACTGCAATATTATTAAATTTTATGAGTGTATTTATGAATATTTCAGATATGAAGAAATAATTGCAGAAAAACATATAAAATCATGCCTGAAATGTGGTAACGTGATTGCAAGCTTGTATGAATTATATATAGAATATGAGTATTTGCGTTTTTCCACATTTGCAGAAATTGCAGAACTGTTAGATGTTTTTGCAGGACAACAAGAGAAACAGCAGAACATAGATGATGGTTTACAGGAAGATGGCATTAATATATAATATTTGTATAGTTAGTTGCAGTTTATACTAAATAACTCCCGAAAGAGCTAACCAGGCTATTTTTCGGGAGAATTATTGTATTAAAATAAAATATATAACATAATTTTTTTGATTGTATGTTATTAAAATAAAGATTTAATACTATTAGCTTAAAGATAACGCTAAAAACAAATTAAACAACAATGTGTTTTTTGGAGGCAGGGAATATGTATAATAATTTAAATATACCAGGGATAGATAAAAAAACTAGAAGGGATATAAAGGCTTTTTTTGAAAATACTTTAAATGATGTTTCATTACATGTTGAAGACTGTACTAAAAAGACAATGCTTACAAACATGTGTGAAGCATTTTGGGAAGATGTATATATAAGTGCAGATTTAGAAAAGTTATTTAATTTTTGTGATGAAATATATATAAAAGATAATGCTAAAGAAGAAAAAATGCTTAGTGATAATAAAAATATAAGATATAAATTATTTGGAACAGGCAATGGTTATGATAAAGTAGTGGAATCATGCCTAGAATTAAAAAGACATGTAAAACCTGGTACTTGGGAAAAAATTATGCCATTTTTTTTATATGTTGCACCTGATATAGACTTCAAAAATTTAAAAAATTATAAATTGGATACTTTTAAAATGTACAACTTTCTTTATTCTTTGGGTTTATTAGCTGGAAGAAATAGAGAAAATGAAGGAAAGAGTATAAGCGAAACAGTTTTTAATAAAATATATAAAGATAAATTAAGAAGTAAAATGAAACAAAACATGGATATATGTAAAGAACTTATAACAGAAAAATGCAAAGTATTAATGAAAGATGATAATGACTTTAAATGTCCAGTAAAAAATTTATGCAAGTATATTTTGTTGTATGATTTTATAAAAACTTCAGATAATAGGGCATATAATAATCCAGATAAATTAATAGATTTATATGAGGATTTATTAAATCATAGTTTTATATGCGAATATATGAAAAAATGTGAATGCCAGGAGATAGACGAAATTTCTTGTAAATATATAAAAATATATGTTGATTTCTATGAATATATAGAAATATATAATTATTTGGAATCAGAATTAAACAAGACTAATTGCTTCTTAGATGAAAGAAATAGTGAGCTGATAGAAAATATTTTGGATTTAATTGAAATAATTAAAGAATATTTAAGAGAATATGGAAAGAGAATACGAAGACTTGGAAAAGGAAGTTCTGGAAATTTTGAATATATGAGAAAGTTTATGAGAAATTATCGAGATGAAGTGGTTAATGAGGGATATGTAGTGTATTGTTTTAATATGCTTACAGATTGGTTTAATTATAGCATGTATTTATATAAAAG
>VSNJ01000222.1 GCA_009774235.1 Lachnospiraceae bacterium | reverse complement strand
TAGAGCTTGCGCATAGACAGGGACGCTATGTAGCTTTCGTAGTGCTTGACGACAATCGCCATAGCTTCCGGGTCGCCTTTTGTTGCGGCTATGATTACCGGGTAGGGTAATAAGCCGCGTTCAGCATTTTCATTGTTCCCAATCGGTGCAGTCATAGGCGTGTTCCTCCAAATAGCGTTTTAATAGCTCGAAAGAGCTTGTCCGGCGGTACTGTACTGCTGATCGTGAAATCTTGCAGAGCTTTGCGATCTCGCTCTCGTTCATATCGAAAAAATAATACAGCAGGACAGCTTCCCGTTTTTCTTCCGGCAAGCTCCGCAGGGCTTCGGCAAGCAGCTTAGCGGTTATCTCTTTTCCTGCGATAAAGAAAGACTGTTCAGCTTCATCATCTGCAAAATACTTGTCGTAGGTATAAAGCTGGTTTTCTTCCTGCGGTGACAGGTCGGAGAATGTTACTTCCCGTGATTGCTGCCGCTTTGTGTCCCTGTGGGCGTTCATTGCTTCACGCTTCAATGCCTGTTTGCAAAAGCCATTAAAAGCACAACGGATTTCCCATTGGGTACGAATTGGTTCATTCATGTTCTCACCTCCTTTCGCAGCCGCGAAAGCGGGTGATTTTTTCTGATGTCCCCTTTCGTAAACCCTCAAAACCACGCAAGCCAAAAATGATTGAGATTTTACAAGATTTTTGAAAATATTTTTCGGGGAAAAACAATACGCCCGTCTGCAAAAAACGCAGACAGGCGTATTGGAATTGTAAGCTGTATTCAGTTGATTAGACAGTTCATATTCATGGGTAGAATTTTCCTCGGTGGTGGACGGGATTTTTTTGACAAGTCAAAGACCGTCATACCTTGTCGGTATCTCTTGTATTGCATGGCGGCTACCTCCTTTAGCCGCCGTATCTTTAGGGATAGGCTGTCACTTCTGTAGATAATAAAAAGAAACGGCGGCTTTGATTTCTCAAAAGCCGCCGCGTAAGAATAGGCGTGTGTAAATACCTCTGCTGTACGACGGCTTTTTTTCTTTTGCCGTCGTGCGGCAGATAATAAAAAGTGTAGTTGTTTGTCACCCTTAAAAGGGGCTGTATCTGTTAATTTCTATATGCCCTTTCGTCCATGCGTTCAAAATGGATTTGCTCTTTGTTAATAGTGATTGTTATGTGGTCTGTGGTATATGTGGCTGCAATATCTTCCAGTTTTTTCACTATATCGCTTTCACTCATTTTCAATGCACTTTCAACGTCCATATCGCCCCAAAATGTTTGTACCGCATTTATCATATTTTCAATTTGGCGGTCACGTTCACCGACTGTGACTGTTTCTGAAATGCGGTAAGAAAATTGATAGTATAAATTACACCTTGCCACATCAAGGCTCCCACTGGTGATTTTTTCCGGCAGATATTCACCATAGTAAGGATTCAATTCTGTTTCGGTGTAGCTGCTCTGAATCGCTTTTCCATTCTCCATGCCGGATAAAAATACTGTCAACCTCACAAAAGAAAGTTCCTCGGCGGTTAAAGTAACGGAAAAGTCATTGAATTTAGTATCTTCATCAATTCTTTCCATTCTTTCACGATTTTCATTTGCCCACGCCAACAAAGAAGTGTTAAAATCCTTGATTGACGTATTCTGATAATCGGGCGTTTTCAAAGTGAATAGAGAACGATAATCTTCTTCCGTACCATTGGAATATACGCGGGTTTCCTGTTCGCTGTTTCCTTGCGATTGACCGTTTTCTTTATCTATGCCCTGTACGGAAGCCGGAAAATATGCGTATTCAATGGAGATTTCAATTTCTTCTGTTTTTAATTGTTCAATCAGATTATCCGTATCGCTTTGAATGTCAACCAATATGGAATTAGTATTCTGCAATTCCGGGGCTGTCTTATCCCCTAATATATCCTGCATACCCTTTATCACATTTAAGCGGGCGGTATTATATTCCCGGATAGTAAGCGTGTCAGCGTCTAAAATAGTTAAGGAAAATGAATATTCCAACCTTGCGCTATCTGCTGAATTTGAAGTCCTCACTTCCTCACTGAAATTTTGGGTTTTCCATTCATCTCCTGCAAGTGGCAGCACATAAAACAAGAATGAAGCTGTTGTGTCGGTATCTTTTGCCCCGTAGAGGATTTGACTTTTCCAAAACCTTTCCAACAAATCTCTGTATTCTGTTGTATCTGTCAATTTTGCAATATGGCTCCGATAATCTGAAATAGTCATATCCTCATAACCGTCTAATTGCAGAGCCAACAATTTTTGATATTCCTCTTTACTAAAGGAATTGTCCGGCATTTCCCCCGGTTCAGAAGTAGCAATAGGGGAATTGGTGGTTGATACGTTGCTTTGTTCCGGCGAACTACTTCGCCCTGCACACCCTGTAAACACACTCAAGGTTAAAAGGGTTGCAAGAATGATTGTTAAATATTTTTTCATAGTAGAAGCTCCTTTCTGTTGCCCTTTCCGGGTACAGTTAAAGAATACTTCCCTAACTTGAATCTATTTTGAATTGAATATGTTTTTTATGTGGAGATAGAAAAGGCGGCAAGCTGAAAAAGCTCGCCGCCTTTGAGATATAAGTGCTAAAACTGTACGGAAACGATAACACCCTGAATAGTATTAGTAATTTCAATTTTCGCACCATGCAAATCAAGAATCGTTTTTACAATATATAATCCTAATCCTGTGCCGCCTGTTTGCCTATTTCTTGACTGGTCTACCCTATAAAATGGTTCAAACAGTTTGGAAATAGCTTCGTCGGGGATATGTGCGCCTGTATTCTCAATCGTAAGGGTGGTCGTTTCAGTTTCTTTCCATAACTTTATCAATATTTGATTTCCGGCTCCCGAATACGCCGCCGCATTTCCTAAAAGATTATCCAATGCTTTTTGAAGTAGCTGCATATCGCCTAAAATATAAATCTCCGGGGATATGGATTGTTCAACCGTCAAATCCTTTTGCATGAATAAATCTTCAAACACTGTAATGCGGTCAATTATGAAATTGCTAAGGTTAAGATTACTTTTTTTGCAAGTATAACCCGGAGTATCTAATCGGGATATTGTTAAAAGCTCTTGTACCATTTTTCCCAAAGTGTCCGTAATTTCCAAAGACTGTGCAAGATATGTTTCCCGGTCTTTATAGCGTCCCACTTGATAGAGCATACCTTGAAGCTGCCCTTTGATAATGGTGATAGGCGTTTTTAATTCATGGGAAGCTGCTGCAAAAAATTCTACCCGTTGTTTTTCAAGCCGCCTTTCCATGTCAATATCAGCTTGTAACTTTTGGTTGGCTTCCTGTAACTCTGAAAGAGCAGCCGCCAGTTTCTTTGATAGGTCATTTAAGCTATGAGAAAGCACCCCTATTTCGTCTGTACGGTTAGTAGGGCATAAACCGCTAAAATCCATATCAGCCATTTGCTTTGATAATTTGCTTATTTTTTTAATTGGCTTTGTCATATACCAAGTATAGAAAAAAGCTGCAATTACAGATACCAATAAAATAGCAACACTCAAAATAGGAAGCGTCTTTTGAAGTGCTAAAACAACTTGACTTTCTTTATTGGTGTTTTTGGCAAGCAATAAAATATATGCTTCTGTGCTGTCCGCAAATGATATTTCATATTCTCTTGTCGTATCTGTGCTTTTATAATCATCAATTTTATTGCCAGTAAATTCATTTAAGTCTGATAAGGCTATTTCATTGCCAGAGTTTTGAAACAGGTGAAAAGCAAACTCATCATCATACTGCTTTGTAAGAATATCATTATACCCTTGAATGAAATATTGCACTTCCTCTTTAGGAATATGAGATAATTCCTCTGATAGCATATCAGCCAATTCTTCCACTTCCGCTAAATCATGGGAATAAATATATGGGGCAAAGTGGGCTATACACAAATATGTTACAGAGCAGCAAGCCACCATAAGCATTGATGTAATCAAAAAAACTTTTACCGACAATTTACTTTTAATCTTCCTTATCAATTCTATATCCCACCCCTCTAATCGTTTCTATGTAGTCAGCAGCACCAAGTTTTTTCCGTAAGTTCTTTATGTGCGTGTCAACAATCCGTTCTTCCCCGAAAAACTCATACTTCCAAAGTGTCTGTAACAGGTTTTGCCGCGTTAAAATTCTGCCTTTGTGTATCATCAGTTCCCGTAGTATTTCAAACTCGCGGGGCGTTAAATCAATGCTTTCTTCCTTTGTATAAACCTTATACCCCTCTAAATCCAGTGTCAAATCCTTATAGCTCATAGTTTGCGGAATATCATTCTGCTTTGATGAACGGCGTAGGACAGCGGCAATCTTCCGCAACAATACAGGCATAGAAAACGGCTTTGTGATATAATCGTCAGCTTGCAAGTCCAAGCCTTTTAGCTGGTTTCCCTCGTCGTCTAATGCTGTAAGCATGATAATAGGCACATCTGATTTTTGCCGGATAACTTCGCAGACACCAAAACCGTCAATTTTGGGAAGCATAATATCAAGCAGTATTAAATCAAAGCTCTGTTCGGAATACTTCGCAAGGGCTTCCACACCGTCAGCCGCCAGTACAACACTATACCCGGCTTCCTGTATAAAGTCATGCAGCAAAGCCTGTATAGATAAATCGTCCTCAACAATTAAGATTTTACTCATAGCGCACCTCCTAACCGTAATTGTAACAGGGTAATTTGAATCTATTGTGTAGATTTGAAATTTTTTCGTCTTTTGTCGGTCGGTTTCTCCGCGTCCTTTGGTATCAGCCACATACGGCTGAATTTTGCCACGCCGGGTATGCGGTTTTCCTCGCATAGCTTTTGTACCCGTCTTTCTGAAATGCCCCATTTCTTCGCCGCTTCCGGGGCAGAAATATACTCTAACATTTTCATTCACCCTTTCTATAAGTTCTATCGCTATAATTATATACGGTTAGCCGAATAAATTCAATAGTGCCACGTCAGAAATAGGGAATTATTCAAGCTAATCAATGGAACTGTGTAGACATATCCAAAAAGAAAGGTGAACAGTAAAATGTAAGAGGGTGAATAAATATGGCAAAAAGACCAGTACCACAATACGATTTCAAGGCTTTTGGGGCGGCGATCAAGGCGGCAAGGACAGGACGCAAGGAGAGCCGTAAAAAGGTATGCGACGAAATGTATATATCTCCGCGCTACCTTGCGAATATTGAGAATAAGGGGCAGCACCCCAGCTTACAGATATTCTTTGAGCTTATGCTGCGTTACAATATCTCGGTAGACCAATTCCTTTTGAAGCAGCCCGCCGGGAAGAATACCCAGCGGCGGCAGCTTGACGCGCTGCTGGACGATATGAGCGATACGGGAATACGGATAGTCACCGCCACGGCGCGGGAGATTGCAGAGGTTGAGTGTGAGGGAGAATAACTGCTGTCCGGCAAAATTACATAGGGATTTAGGAAGCGTTGCAATTCTTTTCGGTTGCAGCGTTTTTCTTTTGTGAAAGTCCGTCATTTTAGGTTTTTTCGGTGTTGTAGGTAGTAGGAAGAACTTTCGTAGTTATCACGACTTTTTTGGTATCACGACCTTTGATCATAAAGCTGGCAAACTCAAAGAATTTCTTAAAAAAGTCG
>VSNJ01000221.1 GCA_009774235.1 Lachnospiraceae bacterium | reverse complement strand
ACAACTTCTTGATCCTGTTCTTGCTAAAGTATAGCAGGTTTTTTATAATATTTTCAAAAGACTAATTGAAGAAGGGAAAAGTGCGCCCTTTTTTCCACATTTATCTGATATCTTTCCAAAACTTCACAATATTCAGTTGTCAAAACCCAACTCTCAATCTATTTGATATGAATCCGAGAGGCTATAATAATGTATTGATTAAATAAGTTTTTTCCATGATGTTTTCATAATAGAAAATATATTTTTTGCATCTGCGTTGGCGTCATATCTGCAATACCACTTTTCTATATTTTGTAACGTAACATAAATATCTGAAAGATTCCTTTTTCCCTTTAAATTTGAAAATAACTCACAAATTTCATCCTTTTCCTGCCTGCTGTATTCCAAATAGTTTCTAACTACCACACTTTTTTCTTTATTAACCAAACCGTCCTCTAATCCTTTTAGCACAATATCACCAGGCATACGGTCAACAAACATCTTCTCCCTGCTGCTCTGGTTAAAATAATTGCATTCCTCAATCAACTTCTGAAAATCACTCTGCAAATAATATGGCACATAATTTGTATTAAAAAACTCTAACTGTGCAATCATATTCTGAGACAACAGCATTGACTTTCTTGATATTCCATTATATCCGCCATCACCATATTCATCCATTGCCTTGGTGATATCTTTAAGCATTGAACCATACTTTCCACTTAATCCCGGATTCATATGTTCATATGCATTATTATCCTCTAAAAAATTGCTAAAAACTTTATACTGCTTATGTTGATACCTTTGAAAAACATTGGCTTCTGTCCCTGCTATATTGCTACTTTCCAGATAATACAGAACCTTTACTCCTGTTGCCGCCTCCCATGCCTCTTTTCCCATTTCTTCAATATCGTAAAATGGAATCCTCTCTGTATTGCCATATATCTGGGTATTCATATACTGTTTGTTCCCTTCTGCACTTATTTCCAGGCAGTCGGCAGAATTACCAAATTTTTCTGAAATCTTTTTGCTGTCTGTCTCATAACATTTAACTTCCTTCTTCATAATTTGTGACACAATACTATTCCTCTGGTTCGTAGTTACCCTTTCTTCTCTTAACATTTAAATCTTCCTCCCTAAATCTATGCATAAAATATGCAACATACTAACACAACGTCCATAAAAACTATTATTTTCAAAAATTATGAAGAAGCTTTTTCTAAAACAACAAAAAAGCACTTTAAAATAATATCATAGACTTTTTAAACACCAAATATAAAAGTCTTTTCATATTCTTCTATCTTTAATTTCTCATTACGTTTGTCATGCTTTATTTGCTCATTTAGCTTTTTAGAATTTTCATGGATTTTATCCATCATATCAAAAAGTCCTTCCAGTTTCTGTTTTTCATATTCCTCAAGAATGTGTTTTGCAATATTGTCATCCTGTAATCCAGACAAATTATTTTCATTCTCAAAGTATAAATCAAACAGACGGTATGGTTCTTTATATTCTGTAATAGTATAACCTATCGTTCCATCAGGTTTCAAAAACACATCTGAATGCATATATTTCATTCCATCGTTTAAACAGCCTTCTTTATAATAACCCCATCGGTTATTTAAATTCTCTGTAAACTCTGTCAAATACTCCATAAATCTGGTGTCATTTGCAGCTTTTTCAAAAATTCTTTTATCAAAAGCAATACTAACTGTTTCTAAATTACTAAAATTTTGTAACTTGGAATTATCTAAAAATCTTTCTGGCAGCCACTCCTGGTCTGTACATTCAAGAGAAATATCCTTTACAGCAAATGAAGCATTAGGAAACTTCTTACATAATTCCTGAAAACAATCTACATCACTTATATCATTCTCGTCTGAAAGTGATTCATTCCCTGTTTCTATCTGTTTTTTTAAAGAAATAGAGCAAGTATCAAAACCAACATTTTCATATCTAAAAGAATTGGAATTAATTATGTCCATATTTTTACCTCCAACTTAATTCACTACGTGTTAATCAAACTGTTTTCAAATAAATTCCTTGGGGCAAGTCCTCAATTACCAGACAGAATTTACTTCCTGCATTACAAGACCAGAATATTTACCCCAAGAAATATAGAATACATAATAATAAAATTTTTTATTTCCTTTTTATCGTATGCTCAGCAAGAATTGGGTCTGAAAGAACATAATAGTCACTATGGCATTTATCACACATAAATGAAAATCTGTCCTGTACAGTATAACAATAATGTGATTCACCAGATGGAACTGTTCTCTTGCACACTTCACAATATTTTCCTTCATGAAATGTCTGGGATGTACCACTAAAATCCCGCATCACACCATAACTAATATTTCTCACTTTGCAATAAGGGCATGGTGAAATCATAGAACTTGGGTGGTATCCTGTTATAGCACTTACATTAATTCCTGGCATAACAGAAAACATTATTGAAGCTATTACTATTGCTCCTAAAATTCTCTTAACTAACTTTTTCATAATTAAACCTCCATTCTTAATAACCACTAATTCAATAAATAACAAAAAGAATTATTAACTATTACATCTTCTGTTTTACATTCTCATCAGGTCTTTTAGGCTGATGAAAAATTGCTGGGCAATAAGGAGGGCCTCCTCTGTACTTATGGCTATAAATCTCCAAATCTACTACCTTTTTCACCATTTCAAGCAATTTCTTTTCAGCTTCTTTCTTCATCTTAACTCACCTCCTGTCTTATTATTTTTGCTAATAACAACATTATTGCACTTAAAGTTAATCCAAAACTCATAAACAGGATATAACTATAAGACACACCTAAAACAAATAACAATATTATACAATTCACTTCTATAATTGCCACAACCCTTGCAATATTCCTGCTCATAGCATATTCTTCCATATTCCAATGCATATTAGGATGATTAGCTGCACCAAAAATCAAAACTATAAATAAACTAAAAACTAATATAAACATATTTAACAATATATTCTGTAAGAGAATTGGATATAGTATTTTTATATAAAACAAATATATCGTTACAGAATAAAATATACAACCACCAAAACTGTTTGCATGAAATCCCCCTGAATATCTTCTAATATATGAAAAAAATATATAAAAGAAAACTGTTTCATACATCAGTCCGCAAAATACCGAAATAAATAAAAGCAAAGAAAATCCTATAAAACGTTCTATATGTATTTGAATGGAATATTTATAATATTCTTGAACATCATTTTTAATTAAATTATATACCAACATTTTTTTAACTAATATATTTGCTAAATTATATATCATTTTCTCTCCTGATATTTGTAAATCTAAAAAAGTTTAATTTTTACATTATTTTTTCGGTAAATAAATTATAATTATTACATTCTTTGCAGAATTTAAAATTTCTTTACAGAATTTAAAAAAATAGATACCTCTCATAAGGCATCTATTTTTTAATATGGATAAAACTAGATTGTCAAAATTCCTAATTAAATAAAAATAATGAAATGAAACATATAATTATCATGTTTGATAACACATGTCCCTCCATATTTACCAACCACCTCTTTCACATTCTTGATTCCCATACCATGTAGTGACAGGTCATCTTTACTGGAGCAGTAATTTCCATTAACCACCAGAATATTACCATCAAACGAGTTAACTACGGAAATCACAATTTGTCCATTTTCTTTTATAAACTTTATTTTTAGTATTTTATCATTACATTTTTCACAAGCCTCCAATGCATTGTTCAAAAGATTAGATAAAATAACCACAACATCTTCATCTGATATTGGTAAATTTGATAAGTCGTTTACCTTTAATACAAAAACAACATCCTTTTGTTTTGCTTCTCGGTATTTTGTATTCAATATTGCATTCACAATCACATTATTTGTATCAATACAGTCTGTCTTATGTCTGATTTCATCACAAGCTTTATTCAAATACCTGTCTAAATCCTCTAACTTGCGTTTTTGAACCAGTGCAGATATCACCATTATTTGATTTTTATATTCATGTTCTCTTTTACATTGCATATCATAATTTGCCGAAATCTGATGGTACATTCTAGTTTCATTTTTTATCCGTTCACGGAACAGCCTGTCTTCTCTAATTTGTTTTTCACGTTCTAAAATATCATGAATTAAATAAAATACCAGGACATTTATAATTAACATTCCAAATGCTATGTACAATAACACATCCTTCTGCCTGGTACTCACTGTAGTATCAAAATCCGCCAGCATGGCCATTATAGAACCCATGGTAAAAACAGGAAAAATTGTAAACCTTATCCATTCCAGTTCTGTCAACATACCAGCACTATTATTTGCAAAATACCTCCCAATCCCTAAAATAATGAAAAAAAGTAATATTTGGCTTAAGCATCCCATAAGCAGATTCATAACAGGAGACAACAACTGTTCCCTCTGTACGTGGATAAAAAAGTGTCCAACCATAGACAAAGAAATATAATCTGTTGTAATACAAAGCCCCTCGTACAATAATACCAATATAAAAATTTTAATTATCTTTTGCTCAAAATAAAGCCACATAAAAAATGTTCCACATAAAATGATACCTAGTACTTTTAATAACATAATATTTGCAAATAATGTTGACTGCAAATATTCTATAATTATAAAACCATTTAATATTAAAAATCTGTATATTTTGCCCAAAACACGCTTTTTTGTAAAACTTTCTATAAACATTTTACAAAACATTACATACAATATTGTATAAATGACCCCATAAACATATAATAACATCTATATCTCTCCCCTGAAGCATATAAATTCCTCCCTGACAGCATTATATTTAGGTTGTGAAATGTTGACTTTAGTCCCATCTGACAATGTTGCTACATACCGCTCAATTTTGTTTACAAACTTTAAGTTAACCAGATAACTTTTATGTATCCTGCAAAAATTAGAATTTTTCAATAATTCATCTATATGGTCTAACCGGCCATACATAGTATACTGGCCTGGCTTTTTTGATAAGTGAAAATATAATTTATGCAAATTACTTTCAATAAATACAATATCATCTATAAGAAGTGTTTTTCGTCCCTCACGGAATTCAAAGGTATACTTATTTTCTACATAATGCATTTTATTAATAATTGTATCAAGGCATTCTATAATTGCCTTTTCCAATAATTGGTTATCTTTCAAAATATACCTTACGGCATCTACCTTATATCCCTCCAATGAATAAGTAATAAATGCAGTCACAAAAACAATATATACATTCTGGGTATATTCCCTTATTTTCTTAGCTGTTTCAACACCATTCAACTCCCTCATATTGATATCTAAAAATATAATGTCATATTGTTTAACTTTATCACCAATTTCCATAAAACTGGTTCCTGATGCAAAAGTATCAATTTTAAACTTATACCCTGCAACTTTCATATATTTTGTAATCCACTCCTTTTCTTGTTCCAAAAAATATTTCTCATCATCACAAACCGCAACCTCTAACATTATACCACCCTTCCCAAAAAACTTTAGTTCATATATTATTATATTTTTATATTTCGACATAAAATTCCTATATCCTGACATTAAAAACTGGCTTCCTGCTACTTAATATAACTCAAGCCCAAATATATGTTC
>VSNJ01000220.1 GCA_009774235.1 Lachnospiraceae bacterium | reverse complement strand
ATGACATATACAATAAGAAGCAGGCAAAGAATGTATTTTTTATAATAATATATTTTCATGTGGTATACAGCCGTGAACTTTTTAGTGGAAATTATATAGGATTTATGGTATACTGTTAGAAATGTAAAAGTGTAATACAGGGTATTATTGTATTTTGTAAGTAAAAAACATAAATTAAGAATACAATTTGGAGGTTGGGCATCAATGCTTAATAATGGATTAGTAGTTACAAATGATAATTGTATAGGATGTAATAAATGTATAAGTGTATGCAGCTGTGCAGGAGCCTGTGTAGCATCTGGACTTGAGGACGGAAAGAACAGGATAGATGTTAACGGTGATATGTGTGTATCATGTGGGGCATGTTTTGATGTATGCGAACATAGTGCAAGGGAATACATAGATGACACAGAAGAATTTTTTGCTGCATTAAAGAAAGGAGAGAGGATATCGCTTCTGCTTGCACCTGCGTTTAAGGCAAATTATCCAAATGAGTACGAAAAAGTTCTTGGAGGTTTAAAGAAAGCTGGCATAAACAGGATTATAAGTGTTTCTTTTGGGGCGGATATTACAACATGGGGATATTTAAACTATATACAGAAAAATAATTTTAAAGGAGGCATTTCACAGCCTTGTCCTGCAGTTGTAGGATATATTGAGCGTTATATACCTGAGCTTCTGCCGAAGCTTTTTCCAGTACAAAGCCCAATGATGTGCGCCGCAATTTATGCAAAAAAGGTTATGGGAATTACAGACAAGCTTGCATTTATAAGCCCCTGTATAGCTAAAAAGCTTGAAATGGAAGAACCAGCTAATAAAGGGTATATACAATATAATGTAACATTTGACCACCTTATGAAATATGTAAGGAAGAATAATATATATGGTGAATTGTGTTCAGATGAGATTGAATATGGTCTTGGTTCGCTTTATCCTGCTCCTGGCGGACTTAAGGAAAATGTATACTGGTTCCTGGGTGAAAGTGTATTTGTCAGGCAGATTGAAGGTGAAAAACATTTATATGATTTCTTATGGAAGAATAAAGACAGAATAGCAAAAGGAAGTACTCCATATCTTTTTATAGATGCACTAAACTGTTCAGAAGGATGTCTTTGTGGTACTGCTACAGAACCTGGGATATCTGAAACAGATGATGCATTATATAATGTACTTAAAATTAAAGAAAATGTCAAGAAAAGCAGTTTATCTAGTGCCTGGTCTAAAAATCTTTCACCAAAGCAGCGTTTAAAGAAGTTTAACCACCAGTTCCGCAACCTGAAACTTGAAGATTATCTTAGGACATACAATGATTTGTCAATTACATGCAAGAATGAAATCCCTTCAGAACATGAGAAAATTGAAATTTTCCACAGCATGAATAAAAATACATATGAAGAACAGAATATAAACTGTTCATGTTGTGGTTATGACAGCTGTGAAAGCATGGTTACAGCAATACATAATGGTTTTAACAGAAAAGAGAATTGTATTTATTATATTAAGAGCCAGGTTGAGGAACAGAGAGAAAATGCTATGCAGCTTGCCAGGGAAAACCAGGAAGAGAAGGAGATAATTAAGCATCAGGGCGAGAATGTCATGGAAACGGTAAATGATATTAATAATAACTTTGAGGCATTGCATGAAGCAGTAGACCATATGGCAGAAGGAAATACAAGCAATGCAGATGAAAGCACTGAGATTGCAAAACATATGCATGACATTACAAGTTTCTGCCAAAACCTGAATAAGGCAATGCATGAAATTGATATTATGGTATCAGAGCTTACTGCTAATAATGAAGAAGTAGTTTCTATTGCTTCACAGACAAACCTGCTTGCACTTAATGCAAGTATTGAAGCTGCAAGGGCTGGTGAAGCTGGAAGGGGATTTGCAGTTGTTGCAGATGAGATTAACCATCTTGCAACAAGTTCACGTGAAACTGCATCGAGAAGCAATGAGAGCCAGGAGAGGATTATACATCATGTTTCAAGAATAATAGAAGACAGTACAAGTCTTATGAATGTAGTAACAGATATTAATGAAAGAGTTGACAGTCTTGCCGCTTCTACAGAGGAGATAGCTGCTTCAGCAGATATAATCCTTGCTACTGCGGATGATGTTAAAAACAGGCTTGTTGCCCTTGTAGATGAGAACAAGAGATTTGAATAAATATTTTAGATTATTATAAAAGCTGCTGCATATAGCATGGTTATATAACTTGCTGTGTGGCAGCTTTATTTCTGCAAAGGCAAAATGTGGATGTAAGTAATTTTACTTGTATAATCCAGATATATAGGCAGATGTCCACTGAGAAGGCTTTCTAAAAGTAAGCAAGCCTGGACCACCCCTATAGAAATAAGTTTTTTAACTGCTTAATTAATGAGGTTAAAATTATTTTTAATTAAAATCAAAAGTTATTATTGACATCTAATATATGTTAGGTTATACTAACTACATAATAAAAAATAAATACCAAGGAGGGATTATATTATGCCGCTTACTTTTGTAGATGCTGGTGGACAGTATGAAATAAAACGTATTGGTGGAAAAGAGGAAACCAGGAAATTTCTTGAAAAACTTGGTTTTACTATAGGAGGGATTGTCAGGGTTATATCTAAATCTGGAGGCAATATAATTATCAGCATAAAGAACTCAAGAGTTGCTATTAGTAAAGACCTGGCAGGCAGGATTATGGTATAACATGGAAAATACTGGTATAGAATGGAGGTCTTGGTAAAATGAGGACTTTAAAGGAAATAGAAAGTGGAAATACTGTTAAGGTTATTAAGCTGGATGGGAAAGGTCCTGTAAAGAGAAGGATTATGGATATGGGTATTACAAAAGGTGTAGATATTTATGTAAGGAAAGTTGCACCTCTGGGAGACCCTGTAGAAGTGACAGTCCGGGGATATGAATTGTCACTCCGTAAAGCAGATGCAGAAATGATAGAGGTTGAGTAGATAATATATATTTTTTTGCTTATTAGTTAGTATATACTAATATTAATAAGATATAGCTATATAACGTTTTATGCAACTAAGCAGAACAACACACTATAAGCAATATGATATGGCTTCTTAATTTTAGCAAGTCTGTTCTAAATAGTGGGAAATCTGGTTTCTATGGATGTGTCCATATAATGCAAGCCACCTTGTACATTTTGGCTTTGCATTTGCAGAAATAAATTTATAAAAGATAGGAGGCATTAGATATGCCAGTTAAGATTGCATTAGCAGGAAATCCAAATTGTGGTAAGACAACATTATTTAATGCACTTACAGGTTCAAACCAGTTTGTTGGAAACTGGCCAGGTGTTACTGTTGAGAGGAAAGAGGGAAAGTTAAAAGGACATAAAGATATAACTATTGTAGACCTGCCAGGGATTTATTCACTGTCACCTTATACACTTGAGGAAGTAGTAACGAGAAATTATTTAACAAGTGAAACCCCAGATGTTATTATTAATGTTGTAGATGGTACAAATATTGAAAGAAATCTGTATTTGTCAACACAGATACTTGAGCTAGGTATACCAGTTGTAATAGCTGTAAATATGACAGACCTGCTTGAAAAATCAGGTGATAAAATACATATTAGCAAACTTGGGGAAAAGTTTGGTTGTGAAGCAGTTGCCATTTCAGCACTTAAAGGGACAGGAATTATGGAAGCAGCAGAGAAGGCAATAGCTTTGGCAGGAAGAGGCAGTATACCAGCTGGACACAAGTTTTCTAATAATTGTGAAGAAATAATACAAGGAGTTATGGAGAAATTAAATGGCAAAATACCAGAAAGACAGAAAAGGTATTTTGCAATAAAGCTGCTTGAAAAGGATAGTAAAATTATAGAACAGGCAGATAACCTTCCTGATATAACAGAAGAAATTAATATACTGGAAGAGAAATTTGATGATGATACAGAAAGTATTATTACCAATGAAAGATATGTATATATTTCATCAATTATTGAAGAATGCCGTACAAAATTAAATAAAGGCAGTTTATCAGTTTCAGATAAAATTGACAGGATTGTTACTAACAGGATATTTGCACTTCCAATTTTTGCGGCAGTAATGTTTGTAGTATATTATGTATCTGTTACTACTGTTGGTACATGGGCTACAGACTGGGCTAATGACGGGGTATTTGGTGATGGCTGGAACTTCCTTGGAATTGAGTCTTTACATATTCCTGGGATACCTGGTGTTGTAAGCGGGCTTCTTGAATTTATAGGATGTGCAGAATGGCTTTCAGGGCTTGTTGTAGATGGAATTATTGGCGGAGTAGGTGCAGTGCTTGGATTTGTGCCACAGATGCTTATATTATTTATATTCCTTGCATTCCTGGAATCATGTGGATATATGGCAAGGGTTGCATTTATAATGGACCGTGTTTTCCGTAAGTTCGGGCTTTCAGGCAAATCATTTATACCTATGCTTATTGGCAGTGGATGTGGCGTTCCTGGAATTATGGCTTCAAGGACTATTGAAAGTGACAGGGACCGTAAAATTACAATAATGACTACTACATTTATACCTTGTGGTGCGAAACTTCCAATTATTGCCCTTATTGCAGGTGCTTTATTTAATAATGCATGGTGGGTATCATACAGCGCATGGCTTGCAGGTATTGCAGCAATCGTATGCTCAGGAATTATATTAAAGAAAACAAAAATTTTTGCTGGAGACCCCGCACCATTTGTTATGGAGCTTCCTGCTTACCATATGCCGACCGTTACCAATGTACTTAGAAGTATGTGGGAAAGAGGCTGGTCATTTATTAAAAAAGCAGGCACAATTATCCTTCTTTCAGCAGTAGTCCTCTGGTTCCTGCAAGGATTTGGCTGGGCAGATGGCAAGTTTGGAATGCTTGAAGAAGAACAGCTTGATAAAAGTATACTTGCAGCAATAGGAGGAATTATAGCCCCATTATTTGCACCGCTTGGGTGGGGTAACTGGAAAATGGCAGTTGCTGCTGTTACAGGACTTATTGCAAAAGAAAATGTGGTAACTACCTTTGGAATACTTTTTGGAATTGGTACAGAAGCAGCAGAGGATACACCAGACCTTCTGGCAGCAGTTGGTGCAAGTATGGCCGCCCTGCCAGCATATTCATTCCTTGTGTTTAACCTTTTGTGTGCACCTTGTTTTGCAGCAATGGGGGCAATTAAACGTGAAATGAATAATATACGCTGGTTTTTTACAGCAATAGGTTACCAGACAGTGCTTGCATATATAGTATCACTTTGTATATACCAGATTGGAAGCTTATTTACAGGCGGGAGATTTGGAATATGGACAGTTATAGCATTTTTATTTATCATAGTATTTGTTTACCTGCTTTTCAGGCCTGGCCAGGAGAAGAATGTATTAAAAACAAAACTTGCCAATGCAGAATAATATAGTCTTTGTATAATTTAAAAAATGTGCAAATTCAAAAGAATAAACAATATAAAAACATCTGCAGATTTATATAAGCCAGGTATTTGCATAATGGTGGTTTTTAAACATGATTAATGAAAGGAGATATTTATTTATGGGAACATTGGTTACAGGGGCAATAGTTGCCTTATGTATCCTGCTTGCAATACGCAGTATGATTATAAATAAAAAGAATGGCAAATCTTTACAATGTGGTTGTGACTGTAGTAAGTGCAAAGGCAGCTGTAAATAGAAAATAAAATTTTTACTTTAATTTTTGCGCAGACATCCCATTTTACAGATAGTATATATTCTGTAAAATGGGGTATTTTTTTAATTATCTTACTACTATTTTATAT
>VSNJ01000022.1 GCA_009774235.1 Lachnospiraceae bacterium | reverse complement strand
GTATTCTTTATAGGATATAAGATGGTCAATATTTTCTATAATAATTAGTGTTTTGTCTGGATATATTTTTTGCATTTCCCATAATAAATTTATATATATTAATAATAAATCTATATTTGATAAATTCTCAAGTGCCTTTTCTTCTGTACCTGAAATATCAGAGTTCTGGATAATTTCCATTATATTTTTTGTATGATGTACTACTTCGATATACCCTATACTGTTTTGTAACGCCTGGTTTATTTCCAGGTATAATTTTTCAAGGTTTTCTGAAATTTTATCTATTATTTTCTGGCAGTTAAAGCTTGTATACTTTGTTGAAATATATTGCATCATTATACTGGATTTGGAAATTTTAACAGATTTTATTAGTTGTTCCCTGGAAGAAGTTTTAAAAGTATTAAAATACTTTCTTCCTGTTTTTTCACCATTTATTTTTATATTTTCCTGCATATTAATTTCATAGTATTCATATTTGCTGCCAGAATAGTATTTATATAATGAATTAATAATAAAATTCTTTTTGTTAAATGAAATACCGCATAACTGTGTAATTGGTTCAAGATTTATTATATATTCTGTATTTCCATTTATAATGCAAGCTTTCAAATTATAATCATCCTTTCTGTGCCTATAGTTTTTTCTGTTTCACTTTTGCTTCCAATAAATATTTTCATATCATCATATTGTTTTTCTGTTATAACAAGTAAACGTATATTGCCCTTTTCAGGTATAAATTTTTGTATACGTTTTTCTAGACGTTTACAATAGTCACGGTTAGGACAGGTACGCATATAAACTGAATATTGTATCATTATAAAACCTTCTTTAATTAAATTTTTACGGAAAGTACGGTAAATTCTTTGTTCCTGGCTTGTATCAGAAGGCAGGTCAAACATGCATATCATTCTCATAATTTTATACTTCATCTGGTTCTCCTAAATATTGTTTTATATCTGGAAATTCTATTTCCAGCTGCTTTTTTGTAATACATGTGGCAATGTTTGAAACATATTCTTCCATTGCATTACATAAAAACATATTTTTTCTCTTATAATTTATTTTATGGTTTAACAGGTTGACAAGCTGGTGGCGGTGTTCTATTTTGAAGTATTCTTCATGTTTAAGAAGGGAATAGGAGAGGTAGTCCACAAACGGTCTGAATGGTTCAATCAGGTCATCGGCCATGTTAAAACGGTTATATTCATTTCTATGATGTATTCCTAACTGGCTGTTAAGTCCATAACCAACACAAAGTTTTGCCAGATAGGAGCGGAATATTGCATATCCATAATTAAGTCCTGAATTTAAAAGAAGCTCTTCATTTCCTCTTGAAAAGCTGCATCCCATCAGTTCATTAAAATAAACTTTGGCAGCATGTGCTTCACGGTTTCTAATATCACCTTCTGTTACTTCTTGACAAAAGTTTTTTAACTGTATAATTGTGTCTGTACTTTTTCCAAGGAGTTCTAATACTTTATATTGGTTTTGTATTTTTGCCTGTACAATAAGCTGCCACAGTTTATTATAATATTCTGTAGTTGCATTTATCTGGTAATGTATTGTTTTAGATATACGGCTGTGGTTGTCATATGAACAGAAAAAACCAATTGGAAGATGTTCATGGCCACAGACTATAACACCAACATTGTGTGAGGCAAGCTGGCATAACATACGGCTTGTAAGGGTAGTTTTCAGGTTATCAATAACTATAATTGATATATCATCAATTGGAATCCAGAGTTTTTGGTCTTCTTTTTGTATAATAAGGTTTTCAAGTTTTATACTAATTGTTGTTTCATTTTCTATCATTATTATTCTAAATCCCATTATATCTCCTTATTAAAAAATGCAAAGAAAAAAGGACATCCGTCGATGTCCTTGATTTCGGCATAAAGCCTTGTTTTAGCAGATCTGAAAAAATTGAGTTATCGTAAATCTACTATAGTTAGTTTAGCACATCTGTCATATTATGTCAACATTCAGTTTGAAATTTTTCTTGTGTACAATAGTATCTGTTACCAAGTATATCAAGCCTTATTTTTTTAATAGAAGTTGTCTTTCCTAAACCAACCAGATGTTGTGGCTGCTTTTCAAATTGTGGTGCATCTATAGGTTTGGTTTCAATATAGTTTCTTTGTTTTGGCATTGTTCTTGATAAAAAGCGCTCTGTAAAGTATTCACCATTTTTTTCATATTGTATAATTTCATCTTTATAAAATGATAACATAAATTTATACCCTAGTTTTTCTAAATCAGCCCTGTTTTGTTCTGGTGTAATTAATTTTTCATAAACCAGTATTTTTTTATATGCTTCTTCATTAATTATACATTTATTTTTGCTGAATTTTAAGTCGGAATATTTTATTCCAATTAAATAATATTTTTGTTCTTTTTCATTATAATACACATCCATGCGGTAAGGTTTTAAGCTTTCAAGTATAACTTTCTTACTTCCTGTCTCCAATCCATATTTATGTGAAATATCAATACAGCTATTAACTTCTCCGTTTAGATATTTTAATTTTGTTATGCGTGGGCCATTATGTTTTTTGGAATATTTTCTAAAATAACCGCCTGTTTCATTTTCATAGTCTGCAAATGGATTTTTGGAACTTCTGTAGTCTTGCATTATCTGTATCATATTTTCCCATGTTCTAGGGTCATGCTGGTACATTAGAAAACTGTCTTCTTTGCCATTTTTTATCATTTTTTTCAGTGTTTCAACATCAGAAGGATTATATATATTTAGTTTATTTACTTTTTTTATTACACCATTTTCGGTACGTGTGCCACGTATTGTCTGGTTGCATAATCCCCTGTTTGGTTTTGTGTCACGTTTATGCCAGAATTTAATTTGTTTTTCTGCTTTTTGTATATTGGCACGTATATGTATCATTTTGTTCTGGTATATAAGCTCGTTATATGTTTTTTCGTTAATTTCATTTTGCCATTTATGGATATCAATTATTTCTCCTGTTTCAACGTCTATAAGGTCTGTCTGTAATTTATGGTAGTTATCAAATCCCATCTGGGAGTAACACATTATCATTGCATCAACTGCATGGTGTGAGTAAGATTCTTCCCTGTTTTTATCAAGGTGCAGGTTGTCACGCATCTGGTGCGTAAAACTTCCACGTACTACTTTTATTTTTGTTATTGCATTTTTTGCTTTAAAGTAATTTTGTAATGTATTTAATACCACCCTGGATGCATAGCGTGTATCATTGATATTTCTTGATATAAAGCCTTTTAATACTTGGATTTTGGTTATGTCTTCTGTAAATAACAACTTTTCCATTTTATTTTTAGTTATCAGTTTGTCTTTTTTTAGTTGTAATACATATGCCATATATTCATTATATCCCCATTCTTTTTTTATACTGTTAAGATATATATATGGGGTAGTATTGCCTTTTTTTTGGTTTTCTGTACTGTAAACAAGAACTTTGTTTGAACGGCTGTCATCAAATGAAATGGATTTTGGTATAATATGGTCAATTTCAAAGAGTGTTGGGTTATATAATAAATCGTGTATATCTATTTTTTTGCCTGAGTATAAGCATTTTCCACCCTGTTCATTCCAAAGTTTTAATTTTAGTACAAGTTTTTTATGCTGGTAGAAGTCCTGGTCTGTTATTTTAATTCCATATTCTGAAGATATTCTTTTAATAATATTGTCTAATTCCTTCTGGTTATTTTTCTGGCAGTCTGAAATTCTTTTTTTCATTTCATCTTCATTTTTATCACGTGGCATTTCTATAATAATCTGGTCTGGATATCCATATTTTTTTATTAATGCATTTATAATTTGTATTGTTACCCGTATTGAACGTGAAACTACAGGGTTATATATATTTTCAAGTATTATTTCTGCTGGTATGTTTTTATATTCTGTGAATAAATCCTTGTTACTTTTAAAAGCTCCCATATCAGTAAGCAGTTCCATCTGGTTTTTAGGCTGTTCATATAGTCCAGGTATCAGTTCCAGCATTATTTCTAATGAAAAGGACTGCCACTTATTAAATAAAGAGCTTTTTTGTTTACGTAAGTTTACTAGACATGCGGTCATTTCTTCTGTCAGGGATAAGTCTTTATGTATAAATTCTTTTATTATAGCTTCTTTTTCAGTATTTAAGGTGAGTATGTTACCAATGTTATCCAGTTCTTCCCTGGATAGTGTGGTTATATCCCAGCCATTTTTTTCAAATTCTTTTCTCATTGTATTATATTGTGCAAATTTATGAAAATCTTCTTTTTCATTTTTGTCCAGTCTTGCACCTGTAAGTATCTCAATTTCTTCTCCAGTTATTTTTTTTAATATTTTTCTCATATTAAAAGAATTTGCTGTTTTTACTTCTTCAATTACAGCTTCTTTTTCTTGCTTTGAAAGTTTCCTTCCATTTATGGATATATTATTAAGGTCATTTAAAAGGTTAAATTCCTGTGCAGTATATGTTGCCCCTGCTGCACGTAACTTGTTTTTGTATACACTGCATTTTCCTATAAGTTTTTCAAATATATTTTTATCTGTAAAATATTTACCTGTTGTTTTATCAATTTTGGTGGTAAAAATGCCATAATCTGTACGTGACTTTTCATTGCCTGGACCAACATAATATTCACGTTTTCTTAAAAATATTTCCATATATTTTCCGCAAAAACTTTCTGTAAGAAAACTTGAAAATTGCTGTTGCTGTTCTAAAATAGCTTGTATTTCTTTTTTGTATGCCCCTGTAGTAAATACGTTGGATAGTATAATTTTGTCTTCTTCTGTGCCAACAGAAGTATTTCCATGGTATTTTCCATATTTTTTAAGACGTTTTGCCTGTATTTCACAAGGAAAACAGCCATTGTCAAGCTCTTTCTGGTTTTCGTTTATTCCTTTTGCATAATCACTCTGGTTAATAGCGGAACTGTCTATTGCATCATCGAGATAGGAAATGCCACGGTGTAACAGTTCGTTTCTTAATACATGGAATATTTCTTCTTGTGATAACTTTTCTTTTAATCCTTTAATACGAAGTTCTAAAATATTATTTATATTTAAATCTGGAATTTCAAGACCTGTATCTATCCATAATTTTTTAAAATCACTTATACGGTTTTTGCGTCTTCTATGTAAACGTTTTGTCTGGCGGAACATTCTTCTTTCCGTATTCTGGTTTGCATCTGCTGATGAAAAAATATTAGAACCTGCTTCTTCTACTTCATAATTATCATTAACAACAGCCCATCCAACTGATGCTATTCCTATATCTAACCCAAATCTTATACCCAATTTTTATTTCCTCCTGGTGTATTTTTATTTTATATGTACATATTAAACTGTAATATATTAATAATATATCATATTTGTAAATACAAAACTAGCATTTTATTATTAGAAAAACATAATTATACAATTTTTTTGTAACAATAGGATTATAAAACTCTATAAATATAAGTGAACTATTATATGAATTTTGGTTTTCTTGGGCGTGTCTGGAAATTACCACTATTTTATAAGTTTGCACAAATAATATATTTATCTGGTAAACTTTAGATAAAGAGCAGATTTCTAATATGGCTGTACAGATATTATTCCATACAAGAGCACTATCCATTGCTGGGCGCTTAGACCCGTTCTTTTGGTTTTTATGTGCCAATATGTGGACTGATATAACAGGAACATACACATTGGAAGGAATAAGATTTAATTAAAAAAATACAGCCAGATGTTTTTGTTAAGAGAAGGGATTATTCCAATAAATATATAGTTGGGAAAAAAGAAGTTGAAGGTAATGGAGGAATAAATGTATTAAAGCATGTAAAAAATGTCTGATAAGTTTGGTTTATTTTCAAATTACCTTCTTTTATAATAGCCATGGTAGATTATGGTATATGGATATAAAAGGGGGGTAATTTTTTTGAGGAAAATAGTGTGTATGCTTGGCATATCCCTGGCATTTTCCATGTTGTGCGGCTGTAGCAGGCAGAAATAGGAAATACCAAAAGATACAGATAAAAGTATATCTGCCAGCAAAGCAGCAGAAAAGGAAAGTCCAGAGGATGAAGTTATAGCAAAAATACGTCCAGATGAAACGGTTACTTTTGATGTGTATTCGCAGTTGTCGTCATATTTTGGGGAACAGCAGGGCTGGTATGCACAGATTTTGCTTGAGAAGTTCAATGTCAAGCTGAACTTTACTAATGACAGTAGTGAAGAAACAGTTGGATTTGCATAGGGCAGTGGATATTCTGGAACATGGGCAGACGGGGCAGCACAATTTAATAATACTACATGGACACCTAATGCTGCTAATCCTGAATCCAATGGACAGACATATAATTATACATACTGGCCGAATGTCCTTGGAAAAACTATAAGCGGGGTAGAGTAAAATCTCCCAAATTAACTAAAAAGTGGGAAAAAGTTACAGAAATTATACATGGAAGATGTGGTAGATATTGTTGACAGCCAGAAGGAAAAACTGCTCCAGACTGATGCACAGTTTGAAACAGTAAACCGTGGAATACAGGATTCTTTATTTAAAATTGGACAAATCCGTGATAAATCTAAAATACTTGATGAATCCAGATGCCAGATGGCAAATATGATTATGTCACTTTCCGCTATTTCAGAGGAAAATGCTTCTGCAAGTGAGGAGACAGCTTCTTCCACAGCAAAACTTAATGAGAGGGTAAAGAAGATTACCCAGGAAGTTACAGTGTTAAAGAAAATTGCAGCAGATTTAGAACAGCAGATACAGATTTTTAAAATTGCAGGATAACCAGGGGTTTTCTTGTATAATGTATACCAATGGGCGTATAGAAAAAACTATGCGCCCTGTTTTATACAAAGGAACAGAAATCTTAATATTCCAGTTATTTAAGCATGGCATTGGAAAACAAAGTAATATTATCTTGAAAATACAATATATTTAGCGTAAAATATAATATGGCTGTTTACCGTTCCTGGGATATGCCATATAAATACTGATACCAGCAGGGCGGAATAGAAATAGCTATTATTGGAGGGAAAAATGGTTTTTGAAAATATTCTGGATGCTATGGGGAATACCCCGCTTATTAAACTGAACCGTATGGCTTCATCAGATTCAGCAGAAATTCTGGTTAAATTTGAGGGATTAAATGTAGGAGGTTCAATTAAGACAAGGACTGCTTACAATATGATATGTGAGGCAGAGAAAGAGGGCAGGATACACAAAGATACTATTATTGTAGAACCTACAAGTGGAAACCAGGGTATAGGCCTTGCGCTTGCAGGTGCAGTAAAAGGTTATAAAGTCCGTATTATAATGCCTGATTCTGTAAGTGAAGAAAGAAGGAAACTTATTTCACATTATGGAGCAGAATTAGTATTAATCCATGATGATGGCAATATTGGCAAATGTATAGAGGAGTGTCTTGAAACTGCACTGGATATGGAAAAAGAAAACCCATATGTATTTGTGCCGCAGCAGTTTGAAAATCCTGCAAACCCACAAATACACCGCAGCCAGACAGGGCTTGAGATACTTGAACAGGCAGAAAGGCCTATAGACGGGTTCTGTTCCGGGATAGGCACTGGTGGTACGATTACAGGAATAGGGGAAGTGCTTAAGGAAGCTAACCCTGGAATAACAATATGGGCGGCAGAACCAGAACATGCTGCTATTTTATCTGGTGGTTCTGTTGGTACACATATACAGATGGGTATAGGTGATGGCGTTATCCCAGGAATATTAAACCAGCAAATTTATAGTGATATTTGTATTATTACAGATGAAGAGGCTATACATACAGCAAAAGAACTTGCTTCAAAGGAAGGGATAATGTGTGGGATTTCGAGTGGTACTAACGTTGCTGCAGCAATAAGGCTTGCAAAACAGATAGGGCCAGGTGGTACTGTTGTAACAGTACTTCCTGATACTGCAGAAAGATATTTTTCTACACCATTGTTTAGTTAGGTGATATTTTGTAAAATGCCGTCCTGGCAGTTTAAAATTAATTTAACATTCTTTTAACATTAAAATATTACTTATGCCTTGATTTTTAACATATTTTTTTATAATATAACAAAGGACTTGTTACAAAATATAAAGAGGATGGTATTTTTTGTTGTGGTTAATGAAGAAAAGACACGTATTATGATTAAAGTGGCACGCCATGAGAAAGAATTAGGTGAAAAAGTTATTAATGAGGGTAGTTATTATAAAAGTGATTATGTACACCTGCATACATTATCAGTTATTTTTAATTTTTCAGTTGCGTATGTACTGGTACTTGCATTGCTTGCCCTTTATAATATAGATTATATATTTTTGAATTTTGTTACAATAAATTATATAAAATTGTTTATTGAAATTTTTGTGCCATATCTTTCCATTATAATAGCGTGTGCCCTGGTTTCGGGTATTTATTATACAGACCAGTACAAAAGAGACAGGGAGAAAATAAAGGAATATTATTCAGAGCTTAAACGTCTTGAAAAGTATTATTCAGACAGCGGAAAGGAGACAGCGGATGACACAGTTACTGGTGTTTAAAGAACAAGTACAGAAATTTTACCAGAATTATGCGTTGGTCTTAAACACATTGTTCCGCTTTGCTATAGGTTTTATTGTTTTCTATGCGGTAAACAGGGTTATTGGCTACAGCCCGCTGTTAAACCAGACCTGGGCGGAAGTGCTTTCTGGCTGTATATCAATGGTATTTCCAGTGCAGGTGCTTTTGTTCCTGGCATCCGTGTTTATAGTACTGCAGATTGCATATGTGTCAAATTATCTTGCAATTACAATGGCGATGATGCTGGCAGTATTATATTTTATGTATGTAAGGTTTTTGCCAAAACATGGTTTTGTAATTCTTGCAATGCCTGTTTTATATGCATTAAATATACCATATGTGCTGCCTGTACTTATGGGGCTGGTAGCAGTGCCTGTTTCTGTTATACCAATAGGTTTTGGGGTTGCAATTTATTACCTTATATCAGATATGGTATATGTAATAAATACTTCTACAGAAGATACAATTAACATTTATAAACTTGTTATGCAGCAGCTCTCATTAGATACACAGATGTATGTATCAATATTTATATTTGCTATTGTTACTATTGTTGTATATTTTATAAGGAACAGGAAAACAGATTATGCATTTGAAATGGCAATTATAACAGGTTCTTTTTTAAACCTTATACTTTTCCTGGTTGTTAATTACCTTATGGATATTAATATTAATATATTAAGCCTTCTTGGAGGTATTGCTGTTTCATGCCTGCTTGTATGGGTTATACAAGTATTCAGGCTGCCTCTTAATTATGCAGGTGCAGAGAACCTGCAGTTTGAAGATGACGAGTATTATTATTATGTAAGGGCAGTACCTAAGATGAATGTTACTGCTGCAAGGAAAAAGGTAAAACATTTTAATACACGTAACAGTACAGATAACAAAGAACTTAAAGCAGAAGAGCAGGAAGCAGATATAATGGCACAGGATAAAGTGGATTTAAAAGAAAATAAAGACGTAGGCCGTGGGCATGATTTTGATTTTACCGTTTCACTTGATAAAGAAGACCTGGAGGAAATTGAAAAAGAGAATTAGTGAATTAGAGATGCAGGAGGAATAATGGACACATTTTTTGAAAATTTAAAAGAATACATCTATTTTTTGTCTATACCAAAGATGAGTATTGTTGATTTGCTGGAAATTCTATTAATTGCATTTGCTATTTACAGTATAATTCTCTGGGTAAAGAATACAAGGGCATGGAGCCTGGTCAAAGGTATACTTGTGTTATTTTTGTGTTATCTTTTTGCATATGTGCTTGATATGAGTGTAATATTGTGGATTTTTAATAAAACAATAGCAATAGGTATTACAGCAGTAATGATTGTGTTCCAGCCAGAGCTAAGGAAGGCACTTGAAGAACTTGGAAGGAAAAATATTGTAAAATCTATTATACCTTTTGATGAACAGAAAGATAAAAATAAACGTTTTACTGACAGGACTATAAATGAGATTGCAAAAGCAACGGTTGAACTTGCAAAAGTTAAGACAGGTGCACTTATTATTATTGAGAAAGATATAATACTTTCTGAATATGAGAGGACAGGTATAAATATTGATTCTGCAATAAGCAGCCAGCTTCTTATTAATATATTTGAACATAATACACCTTTGCATGACGGGGCGGTTATTGTAAGGGGAAACAGAATAGTTGCTGCTACATGTTACCTGCCGCTTTCAGATAACCTTGGGCTTTCAAAGGAACTTGGAACAAGGCACAGGGCAGGCGTTGGCATTAGTGAAGTAAGTGACAGCCTTACAATAATAGTTTCAGAGGAAACAGGAAAGATATCTATTGCAACTGGAGGGAAGCTTTTAAGGAATATTGATGGTGAGCTTTTGAAAAAGAAAATGATGGAGATACAAGGCAATCCTGTTGAAGATAAAAAGAAACATTTCAGCTTTAATTTGAAAGCGAGGGGTTCAGTTGAAAAAAAACAATGACAACATGTCTGCCAGGGATGTGGAAAACCAGGGCAGCAGTGGTTTCCACAAGTTTTTATTTCATAATACTGGCATAAAAATATGCTCTCTTATAATTGCAATAATTGTATGGGCAGTTATTATAAATATAGATGACCCTTATAAAACAAGGTCTTTTAATGTTGAAGTAGAAACAATTAATGAAAGTGCACTGAACTCAGTTAATAAAGTATATGAAGTGATTGAAGGCAGTACAGCACTTGTAAAGGTGAAGGGCAAAAAAAGTGTAGTGGATAAACTTAGAAGTTCTGATATCAGGGCGACAGCAGATTTATCCAATCTTTCAGCTGTCAATGCAGTTACAATACAGCCATCTTTGCGCATGATTCCTTCTTCAGAGGTTACTCTGGAATGTGGCCAGGTACTCCGGGTATTGCTTGAAGACAGGGAGAGCAAACAGGTTAAAGTGAATGTTATTTCAAGTGGTACACCTGGGGAGGGGTATACTCTTGGTGAATGTACAGCCAAGCCTAATATGATAGAGGTATCAGGTGGTGAGTCATCAGTAGAAAGGATTACTTCTGTAAGGGTATTTTTAAATGTAAATGGAGCTACAGAGGATTTTGCCAAGAAACTTACGCCTGTTGCATATGATGAGAATGGTAATAAGGTTGAGTCAGGCACTTTGTCTTTCAGCAGTGGTCTTGTACGTGTATTTGCACAAATATTAGAGGATAAATCAGTCCCTGTAAAAGTTAAGATTATGGGCAAACCTGCCAATGGTTATGAATATATAAGTACAGACTGCCTTCCAGAAACGGTTGAGATAGCAGGAACATCAAGGAAACTTTCAAATATTTCGGATATTGTTATACCAGTAGATATTACAGGGATGACAACATCTTCACCAAAGCTTGAACAGGATATTTATATTTCTGATTACCTTCCTTTGGGTGTATCTGCTGTTGAGGGGTCTGAAACTGTATCAATAAGGATTACGCTTGAACAGGTTATTAAGAAAAATATTGAAATAGATGTGAAAGATATAAAGTTTTCAGCAGTAAGTGATGGATTTGGGGCAGAGATAATAGATAATACGGATACAGCAAGTGTATTGGTATCTGGCAGGATTTCTATACTGAATGGGATTTCAGGAAGCAGTGTAACTCCTTTTATTGACTGTGATAACCTTGATGAAGGTGTATATTCGCTGCCTGTGTCTGTTGAAGGACTGGACAAATCATGTACTGTACTGGATTCAAATAAATTAAAGGTGCGTATATACAAGATAAACCATGAAACAAAGCCACCACAGGATAATAGTACAGAAGCACCTGTTTCTACAATGCCTCCTGTGGAAAATGTGGAAAATACAGAAGACCCCCCTTTACCAGAGGATGGGGAAGAAACAGAAGACGGGACTTTGGAATAAAAACAGTGTTTGAAAATTAAATACTTTACAAGTTATGTGGCTCTGGCAATTCCAAAATTTTACCAACAAAAAGCCATGTTTGCAACATGGCTTTACACGCATCGCGCTTGGATGGGATGCGCAGTGGTGCATAAAATCTGAAAATACCAGATTTAAGCACCAGCGCCCCCAAACAGCTGCCTTATGGTAAAACATTTGGAATTTGCCAGAGTAATATAGTCTTTGTATAAATTTAATTTTCAAACACAGTTAACCCTTTTATTTATTTTTTCTTTAACTAAATTACATTCCACTTACTTGTTATGGTAATATAATTTTTGTATAAATTTTTATTTTAAGATACCTGTTATTAGTATTAGTAATTAAAATATTGTAGCCACTTTTATGTATACAAAACATTAAAGTGGCTATTTTATATTTAATAATTATATTATTTGGTGTAACTTTTGATATATGTTTATATGGAGTGCTGGTATATACCAAAAGCTTATTATATTTCTGTATATTTGTACAAAGAGTATATTTTTTGCAGCAAGTTAATTATTTTGTAATAAGCGGCTATTGGAAAACGCCAGTGCTTAGCCCTTGTATTTTAAGGGCTTTATGCACTGCTGCGTTTTCCATTAAGCGGGAGTGTGCCGCTGGATACAAAATAATTAACTGCTGCAAGCCAGAAACCTTGTACATATATTATAAAAAGAAATTATGCTGCTGCCAGATTTTTATTTTTTCTTAGATGCACGGTAACGCTGTGTTGAATCAAGTATTTTCTTACGGATACGCAGGCTTTCAGGTGTAATTTCCAGAAGCTCGTCTGTATCTATAAATTCAAGTGATTCTTCAAGGCTTAGCTTCCTTGGAGGTGTAAGTTTTAATGCTTCATCAGCAGAAGAGGAACGTGTATTAGTAAGATGTTTTGTTTTACATACATTAAGTTCAATATCTTCTGCCTTTCCATTCTGTCCAATAACCATGCCAGCATATACTTTCTCACCAGGACCTACAAAAAGAGTTCCCCTGTCCTGTGCATTAAAAAGCCCGTAAGCAACTGTTTCTCCAGATTCAAATGCTATAAGTGAACCTTGTTTGCGGTAAGAAATATCCCCCTTATATTCACCATATTCTTCAAAAACAGTATTAATAATGCCATTACCTTTTGTATCAGTCATAAACTCTCCCCTGTAACCTATAAGACCACGTGAAGGTATAAGAAATTCGAGCCTTGTATAACCGCCACCTATAGAAGACATTCCAAGGAGTTCACCTTTACGGTTACTAAGTTTCTGTATTACACTGCCTGAGAAATCTTCTGGGACATCTATAAATGCACGCTCCATTGGTTCAAGGCGTCTGCCCCTTTCATCTGTTTTATAAAGCACTTCTGCTTTGCTTACAGCAAATTCATAACCTTCACGCCGCATATTCTCAATAAGTACAGAAAGATGGAGTTCACCACGGCCAGACACTTTGAAACTGTCTGTATTGTCAGTTTCTTCTACACGCAGGCTTACATCAGAATTTAATTCAGCAAAAAGCCTGTCACGCAAATGACGTGATGTAACGAATTTGCCTTCCTGGCCTGCAAGCGGGCTGTCATTTACTAAAAAGTGCATAGCTATAGTTGGCTCAGAAATCTTCTGGAATGGTATTGGCACAGGGTTTTCTGGAGAACACAGTGTATCACCTATATGGATATCTGTAATTCCTGAAATTGCAACAATAGAACCAATGCCTGCTTCTTTAGTTTCAATTTTCTTAAGGCCTTCAAATTCATAAAGTTTACTTACTTTTACTTTGACCTGCTTTGAAGGGTCATGGTGGTTTACAATAACCACATCCTGTCCTGCCTTTACAGTTCCGTTGTCAACTTTTCCTATGCCTATACGGCCTACATATTCGTTATAATCAATAGTGCTTATAAGAATTTGTGTGCCTGCATCAGGGTCGCCTTCCGGGGCAGGTATATAATCAAGTATTGTATCAAATAAAGGTACCATATCTGTACCTGGTTCATCTGCACTGTAAGAAGCTGTTCCTTCTTTGGCAGAGGCAAATATAAAAGGACAGTCAAGCTGTTCTTCATTGGCATCAAGGTCAATAAAAAGTTCCAGTACCTCATCCACAACAGCGTCAGGTCTTGCTTCCGGGCGGTCAATTTTATTAATGCATGCAATTACTGGAAGCTCAAGTTCCAAAGCTTTTTTAAGGACAAACTTTGTCTGTGGCATAGCACCTTCAAAAGCATCAACTACAAGAACTACACCATCCACCATCTTTAATACACGTTCAACTTCACCGCCAAAGTCTGCATGTCCAGGGGTATCTATAATATTTATCTTTGTATCTTTATATGTTATCGCAGTATTTTTTGATAGTATTGTTATTCCACGTTCCCTTTCAATATCACCAGAGTCCATAACCCTTTCAGCAACTTCCTGGTTGGAACGGAATACGCCACTCTGCTTTAACAGCTCGTCAACAAGTGTTGTCTTGCCATGGTCTACATGGGCTATAATAGCAATATTCCTGACATTTTCACGTTTAATTTTCATATATGTCTTGTCCTTTCTTTAATTCCACTTGCAGTAAATGCAATATTTTGGTATTATTGTTACTATTATGTGGATAATAACGGCATTACAGCAGTATATCGTAAAATGTAACATAATGTAATATAAATTTAATAAAAATTTTCAAATATATAATTACAAATTCACAAAATATAAGTATACTAATAACAGGAAGAATATACAAGTAAGAAAAAGTAACAAAAATAATTTAGATTCCGTATATACTTTTGTGACAGATATAAAATGCCTCGTCCGTAGACTTAGCTGGTATGCAGTACTAGAAAAAGCCGGAATATGTCGTACATAAGTATACAGAAAATGGTAATAATAGTTCTAAATTCCATTTCTGGAACGTATAAATTATTAAAACAAATTACTAATAGGGCTTTCCGCCCTAAGAAAAATGGAGGATAAGAAATATGTTGGATAAAGTATTTACAAACAACCAGGTAACAATCGCAGGAGAGGTAGTAAGTGAATTTACATTCAGCCATGAGGTTTACGGTGAGAACTTTTATATTGTTAATATTGCTGTATGCCGTTTAAGTAATTCATATGACATTATACCAGTTATGGTTTCAGAAAGGCTTATGGATGTAAAAGAAGATTATAAAGGATGTATACTCCAGGCGACAGGGCAGTTCCGCTCTTATAACAGGCATGAGGAAACAAAAAACAGGCTGGTGCTGTCTGTTTTTGCAAGGGAAGCTGAACTGGTGGATGCAGAAGAAGCAGAACAGAACCCTAACCATATATTCCTTGATGGGTATGTTTGTAAGAGACCGGTGTACCGGAAGACACCTTTAGGCAGGGAAATAGCAGATGTACTTCTTGCAGTAAACAGGCCATATGGCAAATCTGATTATATTCCATGCATCTGCTGGGGCAGGAATGCAAGGTTTGCTGACCAGTTTGAGGTAGGTTCACATATACAGCTGTGGGGCAGGATACAGAGCAGGGAGTACCAGAAGAAGATATCTGAAGATATGTATGAAAAGCGTGTTGCTTATGAAGTTTCAGTAAGCAAGCTGGAATATATTGCCGGGGAAGATGACCAGGCTGGAATATAAGCTGGCGGTATATGTGGTGTCTTTAGAAAAAAGAGTAGATTTTTATAAACAGATGTGATAGAATGGCTAGAGTTAGCGATGTTATACCGCTGTCTGGCCATTTTCGCATTTTTGTGGAAATATATTATAATTGCTGTATTTATATAGCATGGAGGAATAAAATGGGTAAGAAAACTGTCCAGGTTTATTATGGTACTGGAAAAGGAAAGTCATCTGCTGCCGTTGGGCAGTGTATACGTGCGGCAAGCCAGGGGCTGTCTGTTATTATTATACAGTTCCTGAAAGGAAAAGATTCGGACGAATTTAGTTTTTTAGGCAAGCTTGAACCTGATATAAAGTTTTTCAGCTTTGAGAAAGCAGAACAGTCTTATGATTCACTGCTCGCTTCACAGAAAAAAGAGGAGAGGCAGAATATACTGAATGGCTTTAATTTTGCCAGGAAAGTAGTAGATACTGGTGAATGTGATGTGCTTGTCCTTGATGAAGTGTTAGGACTTCTGGATTTGGATATAATAACTACAGAGGATATTATAAATCTTATTAATATGAGGGATGATTACTGCAGGCTGGTGCTTACAGGCAGGAACCTGCCAGAAGGACTGATGGCTTATGCAGATGTTGTTTCCAAAATTGACTTGGAAAAGGATAACAGGTAAATGCTGTCACAGCTTATAATACAGCACATATAATAATACATGTAATGTTTCTATAAGCAGTAATACAGGTTAATATACATATCAGATTAGGAGGATATAACAATGTCTATATTTACAGGTGCGGGAGTTGCATTAATTACACCTATGCATGAGGATGGCTCTATTAATTATGATGAGATGGAGCGCATTGTGGATTACCAGATTGAAAATGGGACAGATGCAATAATAGTCTGTGGGACAACAGGTGAAGCATCAACTATGACACATGAAGAACATATTGAAACTATCAGGGCGTGTACAGGCATGGTAAAGAAACGTGTGCCTGTAATAGCAGGTACAGGTTCGAACTGTACAAAAACTGCAGTTTACCTGTCACAGGAAGCAGAAAAGGCAGGCGCAGATGGTATATTAGTTGTATCTCCTTATTATAATAAGGCAACCCAGAACGGGCTTAAGAAACATTTTACAACAATAGCAAAAAGTACAGACCTTCCTATGATACTTTATAATATCCAGGGGCGTACAGGTGTTAATATACTTCCTAAGACAATAGCAGAACTTTCTAAAGATGTTGACACTATTGTAGCAGTGAAGGAAGCATCAGGTGATATTTCCCAGGTTGCAGAAATACTTGCACTTTCAGAAGGAAGGATTGATTTATATTCAGGCAATGATGACCAGATTGTGCCTATAGTTGCACTTGGTGGAAAGGGTGTTATATCTGTACTGTCACACGTACTGCCACGTGAAACCCATGATATGGTTATGAAAACAATGGCTGGTGATACCAGTACAGGTGCAGAACTCCAGCTTAAGTATTTTAAGCTTGCAAAAGCATTATTCATCGAAGTAAACCCTATACCTGTCAAAGCTGCTGTAAATATGATGGGATTTAATGCAGGACCTCTGCGTATGCCGCTTACAGAGATGGAAGAGGGTAATAAAAAGATTTTACGCCAGGCGATGGAAGATGCAGGGATAAAGGTTACAGAATAATTTACACCCCTGTGAAACCCATAACAGGCTTCACAGGGGGATTACATAAATGTTTAATTAGAGAAACTTCTGTTTCTTTTAAACATAAAGAAGAAAGGCTGGTTTGCATATGACAAAGATTATTATTACAGGATGTAATGGCCGTATGGGGCAGATGATTACAGATATTGTGACAGAAGATAATGATGCGGTAATAGTGGCAGGCGTTGATATTGTTAATAACAGGAATAATAGTTATCCTGTATTTACCGATATATCAGACTGTGATATTATGGCAGATGTAATAATTGATGTTTCTTCTTCACAAGGTATTGAAGAAAGGATTAGTTATGCAGTGGACAAGCATATACCTGTTATTGTATGTTCAACAGGCATGTCGGACAGCCAGATTGCATATATTACAGAAGCAAGCAAAAAAGTTGCTGTATTAAAGTCTGCTAATATGTCACTTGGAATTAACCTTCTTATGAAACTTGTGAAGGAAGCAGCGAAAAGGCTTGCAGACAATGGCTTTGATATTGAAATTATTGAAAAGCACCATAACCAGAAACTTGATGCGCCATCAGGAACAGCTATTGCACTTGCAGATTCAATTAATGAAGAGTTTGGTGGAAGGTATGAATATATATATGACCGTTCCCAGGCCAGGCAGATACGTGGAAAGGACGAGCTTGGTATATCTGCAGTACGTGGTGGTACAATAACGGGCACACATGATGTAATATTTGCAGGCACAGACGAGGTTATAACACTTTCACATATGGCATATTCAAGGGCTGTATTTGCAAAGGGTTCTGTTGTAGCAGCAAAGTTTATGAAGGGAAAAGAAGCCGGTTATTATGATATGGCAGATGTACTAATGTAATGGATATTATAACAGGTATAGATATTTCAATAGCTGTGCTGCTTATAGGTTCTGTCCTGGCTGGATATATGACAGGGCTTGTTGCAAGGGCGGCACAGCTTGCAGCGGTTGTGGCATCGTATGTAATTGCGACAGTAATTGCGAAGATGTTTTCATCACAGCTTGGCAGTTTTATTTATGGGAAAATACCAGCTACCCCTGTAATATCTGCTGGTGAAGTGGCGGCAGATGCTGCTGGCAGCATGGCATATTCCATAATTTTTGCAGTGGTTTTTATTATAGCTGCCGTAATACTTGGGCATCTGGCAGGTGTTTTTAAAATTGCAAGCCATCTGCCTGTAATTGGGAGGCTTGACAGGCTAGGAGGTGCTGTAGCAGGTTTTATAATCAGTTTCATAATAATATACCTTTTATCTTGTATTTTCTTTGCTTTAGTCCCAAAGGAAACCCTTGACGGATGGGGGCTGACAGAGAAAGCGGTTAAAAATTCACTATTACTTAAGGCGTTTTATTAATATTCTGGAGGCTTATAATGGATAAGGTTAATTACCAGGTTATGCTTGACAAGATAATAGAAGATATAGTGCGCAGTAACAGTCTGCCAGGTCTTTTAATGCATAGCTGTTGTGCACCATGCAGCAGTTACTGCTTAAGTTACCTGGCAGAGTATTTTTCTATAACTGTTTTATATTATAACCCTAATATTTCACCAGAGGAAGAATATTATAAACGTGTAAATGAACAGAAACGGTTAATAAGGGAACTTCCAGTTAAAAATAAAATAAGTTTTGCAGAAGGCAGGTATGAGCCAGCAGAGTTTTTTAAAATGGCAGAAGGACTTGAAGATTTGCCAGAAGGTGGTGAAAGATGTTTTAAATGTTATGAAATGCGTCTGTGTGAAGCAGCAGCATATGCATCTTTGCATGGATTTGAATATTTTACAACAACACTTTCAGTAAGCCCACATAAAAATGCACAGGTACTGAATAAAACAGGGTTAAAAATTAGTGAAGAATATGGAGTAAAGTACCTGGTATCTGATTTTAAGAAAAGAGGAGGATACCAGAAGTCAATACAGTATTCCAAAGAGTATAACTTGTACCGGCAGGACTATTGTGGATGTATATTCAGCAAGAGAGAAAGGGAGGAAAGAAATCTGGATGGTGTAAAACAGAATTAAGACATATCTGTAAGAAATGGAGGGTTTAATGGCAGAGATTTGGGATATTTATGATGAAAACGCCAACCGTACAGGACGTATAATGGAACGTGGGGAACCAAGGCCTGGTGACTATATGTTATGTGTACATATATACCTGTATACACCAGAAAGGAAGTTTCTTGTGCAGAAACGTGCTATGAGCAAGGAAACACATCCAGGTGAGTGGGATGTAACAGGCGGTGCTGTACTTTCAGGGGAGGAGAGTATTGACGGTGCTATAAGGGAAACAGAGGAAGAAGTAGGTATTAAGCTTGATAAATCTGAACTCTGTCTTATTGGACGTATTAAAAGAAAAAAAAATTTTGTTGATATTTATTTTGTAGAGAAAAAGTTTGATATAAGTGACTGCATGCTTCAGAAAGAAGAAGTTGATGAAGTAAAACTTGTCGGATATGATGAGATGATTGAACTCGCATTTAATTCAAGACGGCGTGATGAAGAATATATAGGGATTATTAAAGGTGCAGTTGAAAAGATACATAAATAATAACAGCTAGTAAAAGGAAATAATTTATGATGCGTGTATGTAAAGAATGTGGAAGAGAATTTGAACTTGCGCCTGGGGAGATTAAATTCTATAAGTCAAAGAATTTAGCGTTACCTAAAAGGTGCAAAGACTGCAGGGATAAGAATAAAGCTGCCAGCCATAATACTGGCAGCCCAGACAAAAGTTACAGTAACAATACTTGTGATGCAGATATTACAGGTACTGGTTTTAATGTAAATAACACATATAACAGTGCTGCCAGCCAGCAGCCTGGAACCAGTAATAATAACCATACAGGTCTTAAAAGCAGGATTGTTACTGCAGCAACAATTATTATATTATTTATTGCAGCAATAACTGGAAAAGTGTTCCTTGACAATGGGACAGCTGGAAGCAGTAACGGCAGCCCTTCTTATGAAAGTGGAGAAAATAAAGGACTGTTACAGTTCCGCAATGAAAATTACCTGGTGGAACATTTTGAAAAACATGGGAAAGAATTTAATTATGCTAATAAAGAAGAATATCTTGCAGGAGCCAATAAAGTAGTTTCTTCAAGTAATGTATTACATAAAACAGAAGCAGAAGATGGTGATGATGTGTATTACCTCGAAGAAACCAATGAGTTTGTAATTGTATCAACAGATGGATATATAAGGACATACTTTAAACCAGAAGACGGGATAGATTATTATAACAGGCAGTAATGGATTTATAAAAGAAAGGAAAAAATATGTTAGAACAAACAACTGCCTTGTTATTATTTTGCCATTGCTTTTTGCAGGAAGAAATGCAAAGTTGTGTGTGAACTGGAAAAAACAACTTGAATTAATATATGTTATGGGATATAATAACGGATGTATAATTGATAATCTTCAAGGCAGGGTGTGATTCCCGGCCGGCGGTATGCATTTATAAATGCGGAGCCCGCAAGCCATAAGGCATGATTTGGTGTGATTCCAAAGCCGACAGTAAAGTCTGGATGAAAGAAGATGTACAATGTTTATGTCCATAGTTTTATAATTGTTATTATAAAATATATTTAATTATATAATTAACTTTTACTGGTATAAACAAACATATTGTACTTATGATGTATTAAGGCCTTGGATTTTATCTGGGGCTTATTTTTATATAATAAAAACTGTATTTTATGTTATATAAATAAAAGCCTCTGGCAGAAAAGAGGTGTTTTTTTGGATGAAAAATATATGAAGCGTGCAATAGAGCTGGCACGTAATGGTGTTGGAAAGGTAAACCCTAACCCGCTTGTAGGAGCTGTAATTGTTAAAGATGGTAAAATTATTGGTGAAGGCTTCCATGAAGTTTATGGAGGACTCCATGCAGAACGCAATGCATTTAAAAACCTTATAGAAAGTGCGCAGGGTGCAGATATATATGTAACCCTTGAACCATGCTGCCATTATGGCAAACAGCCTCCGTGTACACAGGCAATTATTGAGAATAATATTAAAAATGTGTATATTGGCTCAGATGACCCCAACAGCCTTGTTGCGGGCAAAGGCATAAAACAGCTGGAAGAGGCAGGAATTAAAGTGGAAAGGGGAGTATTAAAAGAAGAGTGCGATGCATTAAACCCCGTATTTTTCCATTATATTACTTCAAAGACCCCGTATGTAGTAATGAAATATGCTATGACGCTGGATGGAAAAACAGCATGTGACACTGGGGAAAGCAAATGGGTGACAGGTGAGGAAGCAAGGGCACATGTACAAGAAACAAGAAATGCACTGGCAGGTATAATGGCAGGCGTACAGACAGTTATTAATGATAACCCTCTGCTTACATGCCGTATCCCAGGTGGAAGGAATCCTGTAAGGATTATATGTGACAGTAATTTAAGGATACCAGACGGATGTAATATCTTGAATACAGCACACCAGGTAAAAACAATTATTGCAACAGTATCCAATGACCAGGAAAGAATAAAACATCTGGAAGAAACAGGTGTTATAATTATAAAGACACAGCCTGTAGATGGCAGGGTGGATTTAAAAGAGCTTATGTATAAATGTGGGGAGCTTAAGATTGATGGTATACTGCTTGAAGGTGGCGGCACATTGGACAGCAGTGCATTAAAAGCAGGAATTGTAAACCATGTGCAGGCGTATATTGCACCAAAGATATTTGGTGGCAGCGGCAGGTATACCCCAGTAACAGGAGAAGGGGTTTTATCACCTGGCAGTGCATATTTATGTGAAAATATGAATATAACAAAGTTTGGGAGTGATATCCTGCTTGAATATGATATAATACACAATATTTAATATTTTATACAAATTTAATAAAGGCAGGTGGCTTTATATGTTTACTGGGATTATAGAAGAAATGGGTACTGTAAGTTCTATTGCAGAGGGGAGTCTTTCGGCGGTTATCACAATACAGGCTTCCAAGGTGCTTGAAGGAAGCCAGACAGGTGACAGCATTGCAGTAAACGGTGTATGCCTTACAGTAACATCTATACATGGCAGTTTTTTTACTGCTGATGTTATGGCAGAAACTCTTAGAAGAAGTTCACTAGGAAGCCTGTCTAAGGGAAGCCATGTTAATCTTGAACGGGCAATGCCTATGAATGGGCGTTTCGGGGGACATATAGTTTCAGGCCATATTGATGGTACTGGTACAGTTGTTTCAAAAGTAAAAGAAGACAATGCAGTGTGGGTAAAGATAAATGCCTCACAGGATATTTTAAAATATATTGTACTAAAAGGGTCAGTTGCTATTGATGGAACAAGCCTTACCGTAGCAGGGCTTGATGACAGTACATTTTCTGTATCAGTAATACCACATACTGCTTCAGAAACTATACTGTTACAAAAAAGCACTGGTGATATTGTCAACCTTGAAAATGATATTATTGGAAAATATATTGAAAGGCTTCTTAGTTTCCAAAATAATAATGATTACAGGGATACAGGCAGCAGCCCTGTGCTTACGGTGGATTTTCTCTTAGAAAACGGGTTTTAGGATTTGACAGGAAAGGAATGAGGATAAATGGACAATAATTTTAATACAATCGAAGAACTGCTTGAAGACATAAGGGCAGGAAAAATTGTTGTAATGATTGATGATGAAGACAGGGAGAATGAGGGTGATGTAATCTGTGCAGCAAGGTTTGCTACACAGGAGAATGTAAACTTTATGGCAACCTATGCAAAAGGGCTTATCTGTATGCCAATGGATGAATCATATACAAAGAAACTTGGCCTGCGCCAGATGTGTGAGATAAATACCGACAACCACTGTACAGCTTTTACAGTATCTATTGATTATAAAGATACAGCTACAGGTATTTCAGCATATGAACGTTCAATAACAGCCCAGAAAGTAACAGACCCTGATATAAAGCCAGAAGATTTCAGGATGCCAGGGCATATGTTCCCATTGCAGGCAAAGAATGGCGGCGTGCTTGAGCGCAATGGCCATACCGAGGCGACAGTTGACATGGTAAGGCTTGCAGGGCTTGAACCTGTAGGGCTCTGTTGTGAAATAATGAAAGAAGATGGAAGCATGGCAAGGACAGAAGACCTTCTGGAATTTGCCAGGAAACATAAACTTAAGTTTGGAAGGATAGCAGACCTTATACAGTACCGTAAAGAACATGAGGTGCTTGTAGAGTGTGTTGCACAGGCAAAAATGCCTACACGCTATGGTGATTTTACTATATATGGCTATATTAACAAGTTAAATGGTGAACACCATGTAGCACTTGTAAAAGGTGATATAACAGATGGTGAGCCTGTACTTTGCCGTGTACATTCAGAGTGCCTTACAGGTGATGCACTTGGTTCAGCAAGGTGTGACTGCGGGCAGCAGTATGATGCTGCCATGAAAATGATTGCAAAGGAAGGAAGGGGTGTACTCCTTTATATGAGGCAGGAAGGAAGAGGAATAGGGCTTATTAATAAAATACGTGCCTATGAATTGCAGGACAAAGGAAGGGATACTGTTGAAGCCAACCTCGAACTTGGATTTCCAGAAGATGCCAGGGATTATACAATAGGCACACAGATTCTTGTAGACCTCGGGATACGCAAATTAAGGCTTATGACTAATAACCCATTGAAAGTGTATGGGCTTGCAGGATATAACCTTGAAATAACAGAAAGGGTTCCAATCCAGATGAAGCCAGGTGAACATGATTTGTTTTATCTTAGGACTAAAAAAGAGAAAATGGGGCATATTCTTGATTTACAATAAAATCCCTTATGTTAAATGGGACAATAAAATATACAAAGCCAGCTATACAGATATTGTATTGGCATGATTTGGAAGAATGGAGGATTTTTATGAAAACATTAGAAGGAAATGTAGTAGCAGAAAGTGGGTTAAAAATTGGTATTGTGGCAGCAAGGTTTAATGAATTTATTGTGTCAAAGCTTGTAAGTGGTGCCAGGGACGGTCTTGTACGTCATGGGGTTGATGATAATAATATAACACTTGCATGGGTTCCAGGTGCATTTGAAATACCATTTATGGCAAAGAAAATGGCTATGTCAGGCAAGTATGACGCAGTTATCTGCCTTGGTACTGTAATACGTGGTGCAACAAGCCACTATGACCTTGTATGTAATGAAGCGGCAAAAGGTATTGCACATATAGGACTTGAATCAGGCATACCAGTAATGTTTGGTATTGTTACAACTGATAATATACAGCAGGCAATAGAGCGTGCAGGCACAAAGGCTGGAAATAAAGGATATGATTGTGCATTAGGCGCAATAGAGATGGTTAATCTTGCAAAACAGATGTAATTAATGTACAGTATTTATACAAATGTTTCCAGTACATTTTATTATTATAAATAACTGAAAGGATTATATAATGTATCAAAGTTTATTTCCAAGCGAGGACTATGACTCGGCATATGATATTGACTTTTATGCTTATTACAATAAAGGGTACAGGGGTATCCTGTTTGATGTTGACAACACACTGGTTGAACATGGGCAGCCTGTGACAATACGTGCTATTGAACTTTTTGCAAGGCTTAGGGAAGCTGGTTTTAAAACATGTATAATTTCAAATAATAAAGAATACAGGGTAAAGCCGCTTGCAGATGCACTTGAGTCATATTATGTGTATAAAGCTGGAAAGCCAGCAGCGAGGGGGTATATAGAAGGAATGGAGCATATGGGGACTTCAGGCAGTACCACTCTTTTTGTCGGCGACCAGATATTTACTGATATACTGGGCGCCAACAGGGCGGGAATCCATTCAATCCTTGTAAAACCTGTTGCAAAGCATGAGGAAATACAGATTGTACTTAAACGTAAGCTTGAATACTTTATACTTAAAAAGTACAATAAGGAAAAACTTAAAAAAGCAAAAGCTTAAACAGCTGGAAACATTAGGGTGTGTTTGAAAATTAAATTCTGCACAAATTCATTGGCTCTGGCAATTTTCAAACACGCCCTAATATAACTTATAATTAATTATTTTTTCAGAGATGCTGGCAGAATTGTATATATCCATATATTCTTTTGCTGGCATTTCTTCTATATAATTTCTTTCAAAATGTTTTGTGACTCCTTTTTTTTCAAGCAAATCTGCTGCCTTATTATATGCAATAGCAGCTTCTTCAATAGAAGGGTAACGGCCAGCAGTAAAGTTGCCGTTAATATGTATTCGTGTAACATAACATGTTTTTTCACTTTTTCTTTCAATAGTTACCCCTTGGTAAGGGTTTAATATTTCTATATTTTCATACCTGAAATCATTATTATTGCCATTGACAAAACGGAAATCTTTGCCAGGCCTTGCAAAATTGCGTATGCCATAACGTGATGCAATATTTACCTGCATGCCATATTCTGTAACAAAAAGATGGCTGCCCCGCCGCAGTATAGAATGGTCAGAATAGTAAAACAGGTCATCAGCGTCAAAAGTAAGTACATCATGTTCAGAAATATAATAATTAAAAAATGTTTTTCTTAAGTATATAGGTGTTTTAATATAAATCCCGTTATTTTTAAAATTGTTGAGTACAACCCATTTACTAAACGGAAGCATCCTGCATAAGCTGGCAGAATAATTATCAGGTGTAAATATATTGCTATTGTTAATAATTTCTGCTGCGTCAAGGTAGGCATAGTGTGCCTGCTCCTCACTTTTGAAACTTCCAAGGCTTATATGTTTTGAACGGAATGTTATGGAAGCCCTGTAAGAAATACTTCCATCCTTTTTAGCTGATTTATATACACCAGGCAGCATCTTCATAAATTTCCTCCATCTAACCATATTATTTTTGGTATAGTATATAAGAATTATAACATATATGTCCAGGGAATATATAGAAAATAAAAAAGATACAAATTATATGGCTCTGGCAGATTACAGATATATATTTCGTTGCTAATAAATTGTAATTATGGCAGGATATCAGAACAGAATTTGTTGCTTAAAAGGGACTCTTTAGAAGATATTGTGTATACATTTATGGAAACAGGGGGAGTGTAAAATAAAGTATATTTCTTCCTCTCCGTTTCGTTCTGCCCTGTTGTTTATCATAAAATCTTGTATAAATAATCCTTTTCAGTAAATAGTCAAAGAAAACAAAGATTAATTTGTAAAAAATTCATAAAAATGTAAATAGAGTGAATAAAAATTTAAAAAGTTCATATAATTTGTAATAGTTTTGTAACAAAGATTAATCTTATTTAATATTTTAAGACAGAAACTACAAACGTACTACGCGCAAAACAGGCGCAGAAATGAGGTAATGTATGAAAAAAGTAACAAAAGGAGCATTGGCAGCATTTACAGCAGTAAGTGTATCACTTATACCAGCAGCCGCCAGCAATGCAGCAGCAGTAACAGTACCTGCAGCAGTGAATGATGCTTCTTCACAAAAGGTAGTTATATTACAGCCAGAAAGCAGTGTTATGGAAAATGTCGGCAATTATAACAGAATCCAGAGACTTAGTGACTACCATGAAAAACGTGCACAAATACAGGAGGCAGCACGTATTAAAAAATGCTGTGGCGTGTCTGTATCAGCAGCTGACAGGATTATACTTGAAAGGATTGTAGAAGCAGAGGCTGGTGGTGAAGACCATAAAGGAAAAGTGCTTGTAGCAAATGTTGTATTAAACAGGGTTAAAAGCAAGTCATTCCCTTCCACTATCAAGGAAGTAGTTTTTGCACACAGGGGGTCAACTTACCAGTTTTCACCAATACACGATGGAAGATATTATACAGTTGATGTATCGCAAGATACAAAAGATGCTGTAGATGATGCATTAAATGGTGTTGACCATTCACAAGGTGCACTTTACTTTATGGAAAGGGCATATGCTGATGCAGATAATGCTTCATGGTTTGACAGATGCCTTACAAGATTATTTGGCTACCATTGCCATGAATTTTATAAATAAATAAGTAATAATTTCTAATTATCCACATCTTTAAATATTGTGGTTCTTATCCAGGGCGTATTATATTTTGTAATAATATGCCCTGTTCAATTATTTGTAACTTTTGTAATATTTTGACATAAAATTTTAACATGGGTTCTTGAAAAATACATAATGTTATTGTATAATATATCCCATGTTTGAAAAAATTGTCCTGCTGGAATAAACAGCAGGTAGACCGGAATAACTTACATATACATATATGTTGCTATATTTATTTGGCAGAATGGAGGAAATAATGGAACTTATGTATCAAAGTACACGTAGTGAAGGAACAAAGGTAACTGCATCACAGGCAATTTTAAAGGGCCTTGCTGGTGATGGAGGCCTGTTTGTGCCAGAAAGCATACCAGCTCTTGATATTTCTTTGGAAACTGTATCAAAGATGTCATACAAAGAAACTGCTTATGAAGTAATGAAGCTGTTTTTCACAGACTTTACAGAAGAAGAGCTGAAAGACTGTATTGGAAAGGCATATGATGATAAGTTTGATACTAAGGAAATTGCACCATTAGCAGAAAAAGCGGGAGTTTATTACCTGGAGCTTTTCCATGGTGCTACCATTGCATTTAAAGATATGGCTCTTTCTATACTGCCACATCTGCTTGTAACATCAGCAAAGAAAAACAATATTAAGAATGAAATTGTAATACTTACAGCTACATCAGGTGATACAGGAAAAGCAGCACTTGCTGGTTTTGCAGATGTAAAAGGGACAAAGATTATTGTGTTCTATCCTAAGAACGGGGTAAGCAGGATACAGGAACGCCAGATGGTTACACAGAAGGGTTCTAATACACATGTTATAGGTATTACAGGTAATTTTGATGATGCCCAGAGTGGTGTCAAAGCTATGTTTAATAATAAAGAACTTGCACAGGTTATGGAGAGCAAAGGATACCAGTTCTCTTCTGCAAATTCTATTAATATAGGCCGTCTTGTGCCACAGGTTGTGTATTATGTATACTCATATGCAAAATTGCTTGCCGATGGTGCAGTAAAAGAAGGGGAACCTGTTAATTTTGTAGTTCCTACAGGAAATTTTGGAAATATACTTGCTGCATACTATGCAAAAAACATGGGTATTCCTGTTGGAAAACTTATATGTGCATCAAATGAGAACAAAGTATTATTTGATTTCTTTAAGACTGGAACATATGACAAAAACAGGGAATTTATACTTACATCATCACCATCCATGGATATACTTGTTTCAAGTAACCTTGAGCGTCTGGTATTTAAGATAGCAGGAGAAGATGCAAAAGCAACAGCAGATATGATGGACGCCCTTTCAAATAATGGGAAATATGTTATTACAGACAGTATGAAAGAACAGCTTAAGGATTTTGAAAGCGGATGGGCAGGGGAGAACCAGACATTTGCTGAAATCAGGAGAGTGTATAATGAAACAGGTTATGTGATGGATACACATACAGCTGTTGCATCAGCTGTATACCATGATTATAAAGAAAGAACAGGTGACAATACAGTAACAGTAATTGCATCAACAGCAAGCCCTTATAAATTTGGTACAAGTGTTATGGGGGCTATAGACAGTAAATATAAAGATATGGACGATTTTTTGCTTATTGATGAATTAAGCAAAGTTTCAAAGACAAATATTCCAAAAGCAGTAGAGGAGATACGCCAGGCTCCAGTACTGCATACAACAGTATGTGAAACACAGGATATGCAGAAATCTGTAGAAAAAATATTAGGCATATAGATAAAACCAGGAATCTTGCTGGAATGTAGTTTTAAGGGTGGCTAAATTAATTTATAAACTATTGAAGTACACATAAGTACAGAGGAGGCATCATATATATATCAGTGTTTTATGTTATATGTATGGTGCTTATTTAATTATGTATCAGGATTATTCCTGTGTACCAGGATATTCCAAACTGGAGGAAATGTATGAAGAAATTTAGCAAATGGTATAAAAGGATGGTATGTATTTTAGTTATATCATCACTGATATGTTCTGTTTCAAATGTAACAGAAGTAGCTGCAGAAACCAGTGAGCCTTTTAAAGATGTGGTAATGGAAACTACATTAAAAAGCCTGGCCAGTATATTCCGTCAGATGAAAGAAGATACTGCTAAAGATGCAGAAGAAGTACAGAAACCAGAAATTACTGTACAACCAGAAGTGACACAGGAGCCAGCAGTTACAGCACAACCAGAGGGGACACCAGAACCAGGAGTTACTACACAGCCAGAAGGGACACCAGAACCAGGAGTTACTATGCAGCCAGAAGGGACGCAGGAACCAGGAGCTACTACACAGCCAGAAGGGACGCAGGAACCAGCAGTTACTACGCAGCCAGAGGAAACACAGGAGCCTGTTGTAACACCAGAGCCAATGGCAACTCCAGAACCAGTAGTGACCCCGGAACCAACAGCCAGGCCAACGGCTGCTCCTGTATTGGACAAAACACCAATTAAAATATCTGTCCGTAAAAAGGGCAAGGATAAGTTTGTTATTTCATGGCAGAAACGAAAGTCTGCTGGCCAGTATAAATTATGGCAGAAGAAACAGGGTGCTAAAAAGTGGAAAGAAATTAAGACAACAAAAAAAATAAATTATAGTGTTAAAATAAAGCCAGGCAGGTATTATAAATATAAGGTTACAGCTATATATGGCAAGAAGAAAGTTATAGGCAGGTCTGAAACTATAACGGCATGTATACCAGGTGATACAAAAGGTATTTCATATAAAAGGATTGCAAGCCGTAAAATCAGTATTTCATGGATAAAAGGAAAGGGTGCAAAGAAATTTATAGTTTACAGAAAACTTCCAGATGGTGATTTTAAAAAGGTTACTACGGTTAATAAAGCAAACTATAAGGACTTAAAAGTAGCTATAGGTAAAAAATATGTGTACAAGATTATTCCTGTATATGAAAATGATAAGGTTAAAATATATGGTTCTAATACATATATAGGAGTTCTTTTAAGGGATGAAGTAGATACAGAGCTTCAGAATTATAGTTATAAAGAACTTGGGAAAGATATAAATGCCCTTAAAAAACTTTATGGAAGCCGTTTTAATTATAATATTATAGGCCAGTCAGCTGATGAGAGGAATATTTACGAAATTATAATTGGCAACCAGGATTCGGGCCAGGCAATACTTGTAGTTGCAGAACTTCATGCCAGGGAGTATATGACATCACAGCTGTGTATGAAACAGATAGAGTATTACCTGCAGAATTATAATGAGGAGATTGGTGGTGTTAAAGTTTCAGATGTGCTTAGAAGAATAGCAATCCATTATGTACCAATGGCTAACCCTGATGGTGCTGCAATATCACAGTATGGTTTTTCAGCTATCAGGAATACTTCATTGAGAAAAAAACTTTTGAAAATGCCAGGTGCAGGAAATCCTTCTCTTTGGAAAGCAAATGCACGGGGAGTAGACTTAAATAAAAATTATCCATATGAATATGTTGCACGGCAGGGCAGGCGTGGCAGCCAGGGGTATACAGGACCTAAGAAATGTAGTGAGCCTGAAACAATAGCTATAATAAACCTGGTAAATAAGCTTAAGAAAAGTGTAACAATCAGGGGAGAGATTAATTACCATGCAACAGGTTCAATAATCTTTGGCGATTATGAGGGACCTTTGAAAAAGGCTATTACAGATATGTATGAACTCGCATGTAATATAACAGGTTATGCAAGTTCTACTGGTTATTCAGGTGATAGCAAATCAGTTGGGAACTTACGTGAGTTTGTTATGTATAAAAAGAACCTTCCAAGTATTACATTGGAAATAGGGACAAAACCATGCCCTCTTCCAGTAAGTGAGTTCAAGGAAATATGGAAAAAGAATAAAGACCTTATTTTACTGGAAGCAAACTTGCTGGCTGGTGAGTAATCTTATAATTTATGGATATTATAATAAAAAACCTGGAATAATAAAGATAAAAAACCAGGGGGAATGTGTATGTGTACAGCAATAACCTACCAGACAAAAGATTTTTATTTTGGACGCACACTGGATTATGACTGTTCATATGGAGAAGAAATAGTTATAACACCACATAACTTTACGTTTATTTTCCGTAATAGAACTGTCTTAAAAAAGAATTATGCAATAATTGGCATGGCACATGTAGCAGAAGGCTGTCCATTGTACTATGATGCAATAAATGAAAGAGGTCTTGGAATGGCAGGCCTGAATTTTACAGGTAATGCAGATTATAAAGAAGCAGTGTATGGAAAAGATAATATAGCATCATTTGAATTTATACCATGGGTTTTAAGGCAGTGTGCTACTGTAAAAGAGGCAAAAGAATTAATTAGCAGGATTAATATTACAAATACTGCTTTTAGTGATAATCTGCCAGTTGCAACATTGCACTGGATTGTGGCTGGCAGGGATGGCGTAATAACTGTAGAGTCTGTAAAGGAAGGGATTAATGTCTATGATAACCCTGTTGGTGTTTTAACAAATAATCCTCCATTTATGCAGCAGATGTTCCAGTTAAATAATTATATGAACCTGTCTGCACATGACCCAAAAGATAATTTTGCAAAAGGGCTGCCGCTTCATATTTACAGCCGTGGTATGGGTGCAATAGGACTGCCAGGTGATTTATCTTCACAGTCACGTTTTGCCAGGGCAGTTTTTACAAAGCTGAATTCTGTTTCTGGAAGTTCAGAGCCGGAAAGTGTAAGCCAGTTTTTCCATATACTTGGTTCGGTCTGCCAGCAGCGTGGATGTTGTATTACAGGGGATGGAAAGTATGAAACCACTATTTATACATCATGCTGTAATACAGATAAGGGGATTTATTATTATAATACTTATGATAACCACCAGATAGCTGCAATAAATATGCATAATGAAAACCTTGATGGAGATTTGTTAATAAAATATCCACTTATACAAGAGGAACAGTTTAAAATGCAGAACTAAATTTATATAAATAATGAAAATATTATAAGTGCTTTATATAAATTTTTCTAATTTGCCAGAAAATAAGAAGGAGGGAGTCATATTTTTAATCTGGCAGCATATAATTAATAAGATAGAGTAATACAAATTGATAAGGGGAGAAATAATGGACAAGAAAAAGATTAAGTTAATGTTTGTACTGTCGGTTTTCTGTATTATTTGTGTGGTGTCAGAAGCAGAAGTCAGGGAGTACAAGGAATCAGGCGCTGCTGAAAATACTGGAAGCACTACAGTAATGGCAAGCCGCCAGGAACAACAGGACAATACAGTAAGTACAGGAATAACTGCCAGCGGGCCTGCCATGGCTAGTAGTGAAGAAAACGTTGAAAACCAGGGTACAGCTGTTCCTGTGCATACTAAAAGACCAGTGCAGATTGTACAGGCATGGCGTGCTGCAGCTTCTGAGAAAGTCAGGGTTATTATAACAACAAATAACTTTGATAGTTATTACCACAATACAGTAAAGCTTACATGTGGCAATGATTTTACAGTTACTTGCGGGGATAGTACAAAAACTTACAAAGCAGGTAAAAAAGTTTCCTTTAACCTTTCAGATAAACTTGTAAAGAAGAAGAAATTTGTTGTAGCCTCCACAGGTGATGCAAGGATTAAACTGCTTTCAGTAAAAAGGCAGGCAATAAATCCTTTATACCGTGGTACTATTGAAGTGAAATGGACTGGCAGGGGATTTCTTATAACTAATGAATTGCCGCTTGAACAGTATCTATATGCTGTAGTACCAAGTGAGATGTCTACGGGAAACCGTATGGAAGCGCTTAAGGCACAGGCTGTATGTGCAAGGAGTTATACATATAACCAGATTAATGCAGAAAGGTATAAGGAATATAATGCAGACCTTGATGACAGCACAGCATGCCAGGTATATAATAATATACCTGAAGATGAACGTTCAAGAAAAGCTGTGGATTCTACATTTGAGGAGGTAATTACAAGTAAAGGGAAAATTATTGTTGCATATTACTTTTCTACATCATGGGGCTATACAGCAGATGGACAGGATGTGTGGAATACACCTGGTGAAGTTTCTTATCTGAAAAGCAGGCCACAACTGCGTAATGGAAAGGACAGTACAGGTACAGACCTCTCAGATGAAAATGCTTTCAGGCAGTTTATTAATTCTGGAAGCAAAGACGCATATGAGAGTAGTGATGACTGGTACAGATGGAACATAACATTTAATGCAGACAAGTTAAGTGAAAGGATTGATTCCGCATTGTATAACTGTTATTTGTCTGATAAGTCACTTGTATTGTCACAGAATAATAATGGCAAATATGAAGAGAAACCTTTAAAAAGCATAGGCAGGATAAAGAAACTACGTGTTGAGAAAAGGGAAGACAGCGGACTTATTACAGAGCTTGTAATTGTTGGTACAAACAATGTTGTTAAGGTATGTACACAGTACAATATAAGGAAAGTGCTTGCTCCAGTATATGAAAAGATAAAAAGAAAAAGTGGTGAGAGCATTTCTTCATATTCTATGCTTCCAAGTGCAGCATTTTATATTGATGATATAAAGACAAAGAAAGGTGTTTCATTTAAAATAACAGGCGGAGGTTTTGGACATGGTGCGGGTCTTAGCCAGTCTGGGGCAGCAGCAATGGCACAGTCTGGCAAAGAATACGTGGATATACTTGAACATTTCTTTACAGGAGCAAAAGTAAAGAGTGTAAAAAAGACTGAAAGTGCTGCTAATTAATAAAAAGGAGCTGTTATAAAGCAAAAATTATATATATTCTGCTTTACATAACAGCTCCTTTAGTTATTTTATTCTGCAGGTTTGTTATGGCTTAGCATTTTATTAATAAGGCCTCCAAAGAAAAGTATATACATACATGCATACAACCATACCATAAGAAGTGCAATTACAGTCATTGTACCATAAAATGCAGAATAGTTATTAAAGTGGTCTACATAATATGAATATAATTCGGAATAAACCAGCCATCCGCTTGTTGCAATAACAGCACCAGGCATCTGGCTTTTAATGCTGCATTTCCTGTCTGGTATGGCTTTGTACATAATTGTAAAAAAGCAGAACATTATAAGGAAACCTATAAGAGGCCTTAAACTTATTATTGGCAACAGTATATTTTCAAGAAACGGGAAATACTGGCATGTATAAAAGTATATTGTATTTCCAAATACCATAAATGCAAGTGTTGCAATTATAAGTAGTGCAAATGCTATTGTGTAAACAGCAGCATAAATACGTATAAGTATATAATTACGTGTTTCTTCTATTTCATATACAGAATTAAGCCCGCCAGCAATAGAAAGAAATGATTTTGAACCAAGCCATATGGCAGTAATAATAGTAGCAGGAAGAAGAGTAGCAGACTGGCTGTTATATATGCCAGATATAAGTGTTGCCATAAATTTATGGAACGAATCTGGTATAAATACCTGAAGTGTATTAAGGAACATTGCTTCTGTAAATGGGGTAAATTTAAGGATTGCAAACATAAACATGAAAAATGGGAAAAACGAAAGCATCATAAAAAAAGCTGACTGTCCCGAAAAAGCTGGAATTGCAGACCTTTTTATTTCTTTCAGTATGGTATTAACCAGGTTGTATATATTGTAAAACCAACGTATTAAAATATTATATTTCATAATAAAAGCAATCCTTTCTTTAACTTGTCAAAGAAGCCACTCTCTTCTAAGCCGCAAAAATGAAAGTGGCGTACTGTGTTTGCAAGGGCGTGCTTGTGCCAGGCAGGATGCAAGTATGGTCTGTCAGGCTGGCAAGCTGTGGTACCAGCATAGGATTATCAAGAAGTAGCTAATGCCTGCTTGCAGGCAATGCAGATTTCTGGTTTCCTTTGACTACATGGAAAGATTAATTTTCTATAATGCTGTAATTTCCAGCCTTAATTATTTCTACAAGTTCTTTTATTGAACTGAAACTTGTTTCTGTAATTATCCCGCCTTTTGCAAGGTCTTCTTCTTCGTGGAAATCACTTCCAGAAACCATAATCATGTTATTTTCTGATGCCCATTTATAAGTTTTGCTATTATTACTATTATGGCGTGGATTGCCATTATATACCTCTGCCCCGTCAATTAAATGTATATCTGCAGGTGTACAGTATGCCCTGTATGGATGTGCCTGTATAAGCAGTATACCATTATTATGGCAAAGATTGTAAAGCTCTGCAAGGGACATCTGGAATAATAATGGGTTATTATAGAAAAATTCTTTATCTGCACCATATAAAAGATAATCATTGGGGCTTTCCAGAAGATTGATTTCAGCACCAGGAAGCACTTTTATAGTATGGTTTCCATCTTGTGAATATAAAAGGGCGCTTTTGTATCCTTTTAAGAAAAAGTCTGTAAATTCTTGTGGGTCTTTAATATTATTATGCTCCATAACCCATTTGCTATAATGGTCTGTAATAACAACTGCATCATAGCCTGCATCTTCATACATCTGTACAAGCCTGGCTGCATTTATATGGGCGCATGGGCTTGTTTCACTTGTATGTGCATGTAATTCAATTTTCATAGACAAATCTCCATTTCTGCTTTTTATTAGAGGCCAGGATTTTACTGCCCTGGTTAATATAGTTTACCAGATATTTTAAAAAATATCAAAAAAAAGGTAAACGCATAGTATAAATATATGGTATCATATTATTGTGCAAAATAAAAATTATGGAGGTAAGGAATATGCATACTTTTCAAAAAATTACACCAGATATAGTGGAGATAAATCCATTTGAGAAAATTGGCAAAGACTGGATGCTTGTTACAGCAGGCAATGAAGAAAAAGCTAATACAATGACTGCTTCATGGGGCGCACTTGGCCAGATGTGGGGCAAAGACGCAGCTTTTGTGGTTATAAGGCAGAGCCGCTTTACAAAAGAATTTATAGACAGGGAGAAAAAGTTTTCTTTAAGTTTTCCAGGTGATGAACACAGGAACCTTATGAAGTACCTTGGTGCAGTTTCGGGCAGGGAGGAGGATAAGATAAAAGTGTCGGGTGCAGAGATTGGCTATTATAAGGGAGTGCCTTACATTGACCAGGCAAGCCTTATATTAATATGCAAAGTGCTCTCTTCAACTTTTGTAAAACCAGAAGACTTTGTTGACCCTGGCATTGATGATACATGGTACAGGGACAAAGATTACCATACTCTTTATATAGCTTCAATAACTGATATTCTCGCAAGATAAATGTCTTATTTTGAGTGTAAAAGGTTTCTTGTTTTCAACGTAGAAAAGTTGCATAAGGTGTGGTAGCATTTGGTTATGTTAAGAGATAACTGATATAAAATGTTTTATCTTTTAATATGCTAAATCTATATAAGAAGGAGGAATAATTTATGAAATCCAGTAAAACAGTAAAAAGAGTTTTATCTCTTGTAATGGCTGTCCTGGTAGTTGCAAGTTCTGTCCTGGCAGCACCTGTCCAGAAGAGGGCAGCAGCGGCAGCATCTTATAGCGCATACTTATGCCTTTCTACAGAGAAGTGGACTTTCAGGAATGAACATAGTAGTGATAAATTCAGTGACAAGCTTGAAAACACAACTAATCCATTAGATGCGGCAGCAAGCAAAGCTAAGTTTACTGATGTAATGTCTATGAAGAAGAACAAGAAAGCCAAGACATACTCTGTATCGCTTACAGGTCTTAAGCCTGCTGTTATCGGTAATGATGGTACTTTCAATACGCTTTTTGTTGATACAACTATTCCAGGTTCCATGAAGGATAAAATTACTGTTACTAATGTACAGGTATTTTTTGATGGCAAAAAAGTTAAAACATTTAAAAAAGCAGTTTTAACACCAGACCCTGATGCAACTGCTGATTTTACACAAATCCAGATAATCAACACATGGAATTCAAGAGTCACAGCATTTAAGTATACTATGCCTAAGAAGAGCATAAAAGTTACTTATACTATTAAGTTCAAATAATTGTATCTGGAATTGTGCAAAATATATATTAACGAAAATTAATATATACAAT
>VSNJ01000219.1 GCA_009774235.1 Lachnospiraceae bacterium | reverse complement strand
ACCGCAACCGCTTCTGTTTTATCCGTACCGTAAATCTCGTAAACATCTGTGTAAAACCATTGTTCCCGCCCCTGTCCAGCGTTTTTTCCGTTCCAGTCAATCTTGTTCAAATCTTCTTTGGACAAAGGGCGTTTCGTTTTCGTATCGAATGTAACGCTTTCCGCAAGAATATCAATCCAGCTTCCTAATTTATCATTTGATACGGTATCAGAGGTTACTTGATAAATAATCCCATCACAAAGGAGCTGTGTTGCATTTTCGGGATTGATTTCAAACTTGCCACTCATAGACTGCTCTGTGTCCTTGAAGTCAAAGACCGTATCTGTATCTTTGATATTTTCTTTTTTAACAGCTTTGTGATATCCCCCGTTTACATCTACAATCAGATAATCGTCAGCGTTGGGGGCTGCATACACATTCAAGAACGGGATAGTATAAGCAGCTTCTGGGGCTTTATCCGCTAAATCTGCCAACATCCGAAAGGTAGCAGCTTCTATGTTTTCTTGAAGCAATACTTTTCCTGTTTCGTCTACCGCTGCAAGCTGCCGGATATATCCAATCCATTCCCCAAGCCCACCATTAGAAACGGTATCCTCTAAAATCGTATAGTCATTTCCCTTATAGGAAAATTGTGTTACATTCTCTGTATTCAGATAACATTGCTCTTTATCACTGGAATATTCCTCAATTTTGTCCTGTAAAGAACAGCCCACAAGAGAAAAGCATACAACAAAAGCAAATAACAAGACTATAAACATTTTTCTATTTTTATTCATAATTTTTCCGTCCTTCCCAGTGAGAAAACCATAATAAGGCCAGCAATAAGCCGCCTGTCGTTAATGCTGCAATCCATATTTTTTCCGTTCCATAGTTGAAAATTTGTCGGTTCAAAATATCCTGTACCCAATTCATAGACCATGAAAAGGGAATATACCTTGCTATACCTTTTAGTTCAATATTGCTATATAAAATACATTGCAGACTTTCAAATACACCCCAAAACAGGGATAACCCTACTCCAAATTTGAAGCTAAGGAACAGGTGTAAGATGTAAATTATCAAATTACAAAATGCCATCCCGGCTGTGGCTCCGGTCAGTATTCCAAGCTGCACTGTATCAGCCATTCCCAAAAGATGTATGCCAATCACAAATAGCACGAACAGAAAGAACAATGCAAATACCCCCGAACCATAAAGATAAGTTAATTTTGCAAGCATATTTTTGTGTCGGTCCGGTACAGCAAACAGCGTTTGGAAGTGTGAAGCCTTTTCTTCCAGTGCAATATTCAGACCGGCAATAACGCTTATCAATAATAGAAAAAACGTTGTCGTAATTTCTAATATCATTTTGAGCTTTTTACTATCTGCTGTGCTGCCATACTGGAAATAGTAAGCAAGAAATAACAATGCCCCGATAACAGGTACACAAAAGTGAATAACCCAAAACGGTGTATGCTTCGTTTTTTCCTGTTCAGAACGAACCGCATAAATAAAACCCATTTCCGTCTACCTCCCTTTGGAAAAATCCTTTGTGTCGGCATAGGACAAAATAAGAAACAAGAATATTGACAACACAATGGAAATCATAATGGCTATAGAAAATTCACAATTTCCCGAATAAGTTCCGTTTATTTCAATTCCCATAAGCGGTTCTGCCAGTTTTGATGCCCAACAATACAGTACAAACCACCATGCTATTGTATTTCCTAATGCAGTAGCAGTAGATAAAACAATCCCAAGTATTGTATTTAACGCAACCGCCACAAACATTCCCATTTTGCGTGCTAAGTACAGGCACAAAGGGATTTGCCAGACAGACGCAAGGATAATCCCGATACTTCCTGCAATGCTGTGTAAAAGAGAATATACTGCCGTTGCCGGAGAAATGATATTACTGATAGAAATAAGCAATGCTAAAAATATCGCTGAAACAAGCAGTTTTTCGACTAAGATAATGCCTTTAGCAAATTCAAATTTTGAAAGGTTCACAGGCATAGAAAATACCGGATAGTATTTCCCGGTGCTTTCTTCTTTTCTGTGTGACAAAGAACACAAAATTGCGATTGCTCCCGGAAGCAGGAACACATACCACCAGTAAAGTGTCATGTATTGATACCCCATAAATCCACCCATAAGCCACGCAAAAATAGCGGTGATTAGTGGAACAATGAAAATCAGTTTGTCCGATATTGTCCTCTTAAATTTCAAATGTTCTGATTTCAGATCGTCCATGCCTTAGCCCTCCCTGTGATTGCTTTTTGCAACGTCCATAAAAAGCTGTTCCAAATTTTCGTTTGTGTTCAATTTTCCCTTATATCCAAGAACACCACCTGCGATAATGCCGATATGGCCAGCTATCTGCTGCACTTCTGAAAGAATATGACTAAACAGGATAACCGTAATACCTTTAGCCGTAAAAGAACGAATAAGCTCTCTAAGTTCTTCAATCCCAATCGGGTCAAGCCCATTAGTCGGTTCATCAAGTATGAGCAGTTCCGAGTTATTTAGTAATGCAACCTCAATTCCAAGACGCTGTTTCATACCAAGAAAAAACTGTCCAGCTCTTTTCTTGCCTGTTTCCGTCAGTCGGACGATTTGCAGCACTTCGCCAATCCGCTTATCTATCAATCCTAAAATAGTAGTCCTTACTTCCAGATTTTCATAGGCGGTCAAATTTTCATAAAGCGGTGGCATTTCAATCAATGCCCCAATATGGTTTAAGTCGCTGCGCTTCCATGTGTGATTGTTAAATTCAATGCTTCCAGAAGCCGGCTTCAAAATGCCTGTAATCATTTTAAGCGTTGTAGATTTTCCGGCTCCATTCGGTCCCAATAGTCCATAGACGGAATTTCTTTCAATGTTCAGCGATATGTTGTTTACAGCCGTTTGTCCGTTAAAAGATTTGCAGAGGTTAGCTGTTTTCAAAATCATTTCCATATTTTGTACTGTCTTTTCTTTTGATTATAAGAAAAGGATAACTGCTATTTTTGAAGATTTCATAAAGATATTAAAAAATAGGTGTTTTATGTGGTAGTATTGTTAACATTATGTATCGCAGAAAAGCCCTGCCATTGGCAGAGCTTTCCACGTTTAATTTGACCACTTGTTACTGCTTATACTAGATAGTGTAACTTTACTTGGGGAATATTTAGAAAAAAATGGAAAAGAGACACCTCTTTGTAGTATAATATAATCAACGAAAAAAACAAAAGAAAGAAGGCGTCCCTATGAATAACAGTATACAGTATTTTTTGGAAAATGGAATACCTGGATTAGAAAAAATTAAAAAAGATTTCCACCTGTGCGGTTGGATTTTTCAAAATAAAAGAAATTTTAGGCGCACAGATCTAAAGGTTTACTCCCAGATATTGTAAAAGATATTTGCTCTTGACGAAACCATATATCCTCATATCCATTTTGAAAAACCATCTTTATAGCAGTCAGGGAATCACTTCCGTTTTTTGACCATGACATTCCATTATGTTTCTGTCTCTGGGCTACCAGTATATCATTCTCTTTCTCAACAGGATTACTTGAATTGCGTAATCCTAATTTTGCCCTTACTGCATAACATTTGATCATTTCCTTTTTTCGTTCCAGATATCCTGTCTGTTCTTCCAGCCATTTTTCATTTTTTATCTTAGCAGAAGGAAAATTTCGCAGATATTTTACTGCACCGTCTACATCTCCTGCCCACAAAATGCGCAACAATTTCTCTAATACTTCATTTCGGCTTTCTTTCCCTTTTATGGACATGCTTAACAATTCCTGACACTTTTTCTTTAAATGAAACCAGTCAAGAATAACAGTATATGGATGGAATGAAAATATGCTTTCTATATGGCTCTTTATATTTTTTGCTCCATCTGTAAAGAATATAAGTTCTTTATTTAAAAGGTTATTAAACAGAAGAAATGACAACAAAAGCTTTATGGTTTCTCTCATTCCTACTGATGTAAGGGCATACGAAGCACTGCCATACTGGATGTGTACTACTGTGTTTTCTATATATTTTGAATCCTTTGTTTCTTCCTGGCTGCGGGAAGCTTTTTGATGCTTTACACCAATATCATCTATAGATATATAGACACAATCCGCAGGGTTTGCTTCAATTTCCAATTCATTTGCATTAAACGGTATTTCTTCTTCCCGTCCGTCATTTATGTTATCTATGACATTCTGAATATGTTTTTCGTCAGTGCTGTCTTTAGCCGGGGCATTGGGTGTTGTGATATTTTCTGAAAGAATTATATTTTTTTCTGGCAATCCGGTTTCTTTATTAAAGCCATTCATCTTTAAAATTCTTCCGGATGTTTCCTCTAGTTTACAGGATATTTTATTGCCAATGCGATTCATAGAATCAGAAAGAGTACGTAATTTAATGGTATCTTCATCCTCACGGTGCAAAAAAAGATTAATCATTTCAACGGACTTTCTATAGCTAAGGTTTGTACACATTTTTGATGCAAGAAGCTTATATGCCACGCTGTCAATTCTTTCTTTTGGTTGTTGGGATTGGGCTAATTTATCGAAAACCTGAATATCAATACGTCCTAGTTCGGATTCAACTTCTGATTTTCGTTCACATAAGAAATTTTGTTTTTTTTGAGGTATTATCAAGGGTTTCTTCTACAATATCCTTGCCAATTTGATTCCTTGCTTTAAGTACTGCTTTTTCTAGTTTATCAAAATCCCTAAGAAAACCTTCCTTTGTAGAAAGGTCAAAATCATCAGGGCAAGGAATACCTCCAGCCTCACTGACACGGTTTCCTATTACATTTCCATAATCATCTATAATTTCAGCAGTAAAACGCACTTTCATACTAACTTCTCCTTAACTATTAGTTATCATTTTGGATAAATAATAACTCAAATATTCTAAATTGTATATAGAATTTTTATTTTTAATTGATTACATTGTTCTATTTTCCAACCGCACAGGTGGAAATTTTTTTAATCACTTCATCTTCCAATTTCCTAAACGAATTAATTAGAACAAGCGTATCAATGTTTTCAAAATTAAACTTTTCTAAAGTATGTAGCTGTATTTCTGCATTCTCGATATTCCATCCTGCTAATGTTATATAATATGAGATTTGATGGCATTCTCTTTCTAGCTGAATATACTGATTGTTTGGAAGAGATAAAAAATCTTCATCAATTGGAAATACGGCTATTCTTTTATCTTTCATAAATCTATTTCCCCCTTTATTTCTTTCCGAACTTTGCTCCATATTCCTTTAACACAATATAATCCATTAATGATTGTTCCGCATTATATCTGGAAAAGTTGCATTTACTTAACCGTTTGCTCTTTGACAAATGATCACCCTCAACCGCCGAACGCAGACACTGTGAACAAAACTGAAACGCCCAACATTGTTTGCATTCATCTTCCGTTAATTTCCCAATATTTAACAGACTTTTGATCTTTTCAATATCTAATCCTTTTTCTAAATTTCCTATTCTGGTACATTCTATACTTTCGTCCACTCTCTCACATGGATAAAATTCACCATCTGTATTAACAAAAAACTTATTTGCTCCAATTAAGCAAGGACCGGCTGGATGCGCATATTTCTTATTCCTATCCAATCCTACCGTTCTGTCCGCAACTAATTTTTCTATCTGTTCAATATAGGCTACTGTCAGCTTACTTCCTAAATCATGTATCTTTCCACAACTCCATAAAAAATTTTTAAACATTTCATAGTTATATGCAATATTGAACGAATCATCATATTCCAAATCCTTTTTTAATCCTTCTGTACTGACTAAAAC
>VSNJ01000218.1 GCA_009774235.1 Lachnospiraceae bacterium | reverse complement strand
ATATTAATTCTAAATATATACTATATATTTTAAATTTGACTTAAAATAAATTACTATAAATATATAACTTAACATCTGGAATACAAATGTTATAATCAATAGTTGCCAATTTTTTAATACATATATTCCAAAACATTTTCAACAATATTTTCAACTAATTGGTTAAAACCCATTGTTCTTTTCCAATTCAATTCCCTTTCTATTTTAGAAGAATTTCCTCTTAATTTTCCATTTATCTTTCTAGTTATCATATCTGTATTTATATTTATGTGCATATACCAATCATCAATTCCAAGATATTTTGCTACTTGTTCAACATAATCCTGAACAGTATGTAATACACCTGTTGCCAAAACATAGTCCGTTGCTTTACTATTATGTAACATCAAATACATGCCCATGGTATAATCCCCAGCAAACCCCCAATCTTTTTCTATTAAAAGTGAACCCAGTTCAAAAGAATTTATTTCTTTTTTCTTAATTTTAATCATATTTTCAACCACCTTTTTTGTAACAAATCCTGATGATCTTCTATGACTTTCATGATTATACAAAATGGCTGTACATGCATATAATCCTTTAGTTCTATAATATTCTACTAATTGATTTTCAGTAATTTTTGCCAAACCATATAAACTATTAGAATGAAATCGCGTTTCTTCATTTTGTTCAAAAGTATTACTAGCATCATACATAAGGCAAGAACCGGCTGTCACGATATGACAATCTGGTTTCTCTAGTAAACATGATTCCAATAAATTGGCTGTTGCCAATACATTATTATTAAATAGAATCTGTTCACGTATCGTCCCCAAATTACCTTTTCCCTCTGAGCTGACATGATATGCCGCCATATGATAAATCTCATCTGGAGAAATTTCTTTAATTAAATTTCTGACTGATTCAAAATCATATAAATTTGTTTTATGAAGATAATATTGAATTGACTGCTTATCTAATTCTAATTTAATCATACGGGAATTATCACTTAAAACTTCTTTTGCTATTCCGTGAATTTCATATCCCATATGATTTAGTTGTTCACATAGAAAACTACCATCCTGCCCTAATATTCCCGTTATTAATACTTTCATTATCCATTATCTCCTAATATACATTTACTCAAAAAGTAATATACTTAATAATTTTAATATGATAATACTTGATTATGAAAAATAAATGCTTTTAAATATTTTTACCTATAACATAAGTTTAATCTCTATAAAATAAATCACGTGTATACACCTTTTTCAAAACATCATTTAATTCCTCACACATTCTATTTGCAACAATTACATCACACCTCTCCTTAAACTCTCTTAAATCCTTAATAACTTCATATTTTAAGTAAAAATTTTTGCTAATCATAGGTTCATAAATTTCAATTCTAATACCATGATTATTTAGTAACTCCATAACATCTATAATTGCTGACTGTCTAAAATTATCTGAACTATTTTTCATTGTAAGCTTATAAATACCTACTATTCTAGGTTTTTTATTTATAATTTGTTCTGTTATATATTTTTTTCTTGTAACATTAGAAGCAACAACAGCACTAATTATATTATTAGGAATGTTATTATATTCAGCAAGCAATTGTCTTGTATCTTTAGGCAGACAATATCCACCATAACCAAAAGAAGGATTATTATAATAATTACCAATTCTTGAATCAGCACAAATGCCATCAATGATTTCACGTGAATTGAGTCCTTTTAATTCTGCATAAATATCAAGTTCATTAAAATATGCCACACGCATTGCCAAATATGTATTAGTAAAAAGCTTAACTGCCTCTGCCTCACGAGTCCCTATATATAAAACAGGAATATTTTGTTTTATTGCTGCATCTGATAACAGCTTTGAAAATCTAATTGCAATATCAGAATTATCTCCTATAATAATTCTTGATGGATTCAAATTATCGTATAATGCGCTTCCTTCTCGTAAGAATTCTGGACAAAACATAATATTTCTAATGTTATATTTTTTTCTTACTGCGTCTATATATCCTATAGGGATAGTCGAACGTACTACTATTGAAACATTTATATTAACATTTATTATTTCTTCTATTACCTTCTCAATTGAACTAGTATCAAAATAATTCTTATCAATATTATAATTAGTTGGTGTTGCTATAATAATATAATCAGCACTTTTATACGATTCTTCTCCATCTGTCACAGCTACTAAATCTAAACATCCTCTAGCCAAAAATTTTTCCAATTCAGGATCTCTTATTGGAGAAATTCCTTTATTAATTAAATCAACTTTTTCTGTCACAATATCAACAGCTGTCACATGATTATGTTGTGCTAATAATACAGCATTTGATAAACCTACATAACCAGTTCCTACCACAACTATATTCATTTTTCTTTATCCTCATTTAATATTACACAATCAAATTACTTTTTTAAAATAATCAATTGTCTTTTTTAACCCTTCTTCCAATTTTACTAATGGTTTCCATCCTAACTCATCTTGAGCAATTTCTATTACTGGTTTTCTCTTTATGGGATCATCATCTGGTATAGGTTTGTACACCAGCTTAGACTGACTACCAGTTAAATCTAAAATAAGATCTGCTAATTGTTTAATAGTAAATTCAAGAGGATTCCCTAAATTAACTGGTCCTGTAAGTCTTTCTTTTGAATTCATCATTTGTACAATCCCCTCAATTAAATCATCTACATAGCAAAAACTTCTAGTCTGTTCACCATTTCCATATATAGTTAAATCCTCACCTTTTAATGCTTGCACAATAAAATTAGACACTACTCTGCCATCATAAATGTCCATTTTAGGACCATATGTATTAAATATACGAATAACTTTAATATTAACATTATGTTGTCTCTTATAATCAAAAAACAGGGTTTCAGCCATTCTTTTACCTTCATCATAACATGCCCTTATACCTATAGGATTAACATATCCTCTATAGCTTTCTGGCTGTGGATGTATTTGTGGATCTCCATATACCTCACTTGTACTAGCCTGTAATATTCTGGAATTTGTTTTTATAGCCAATTCCAACATATTAATAGCACCAATGACATTAGTCTTAGCTGTTTTAATTGCGTCACTTTGATAATGTGGTGGACTAGCTGGACACGCAAAATTATAGATTTGGTCTGTTTCAACGTTTAGTGGTTCTGTAATGTCATGGTTAATAAACTTAAAATATGGATTTTTAAATAAATCTTCAATATTTTTCTTACTTCCCGTATATAAATTATCAACACAAAGTACTTCATTACCATCATTTAAGAGTCTTTCACAAAGATGTGAACCTAAAAAACCTGCACCACCTGTTACTAACACTCTGTTCATATTATTACTTTCCTCCAATTATTACATTATATATAGATTATTATATTTGTTTATATCATCACCTATATATTAAATATAAAATTCAATTATAAATACAATATATTTTTCTTTTTAAAAATAAACACAATACTAATTACTTTTATTTAATATATTGTTTTAAGAAACTTTTCCAAGTAACAACCAACTTTTAAATTTCTCATTTTTTCTGAATATTTTAACCTTATTTTACAATCATTTAATAAAACTTCTATATTACTAACAACTTTTTTTAAAACAACTTTTATATCGTTTCTAACATCTCCTGCATAAATTATAATTTCCTCTTTATTAAATTGCTTAACATTCTCCAACTGGTTATCTGCAAATGAAATAGAAACCGTGGGAACACCACATATACACAATTCATACAATGTAAAACCTCCTGCTGATACTGCAATATCACAATTAAGCATTAATTTAGCTATATTTTGTACATTTCTATAAAGCACAATATTATTATGTTGTTTACTCAATTTTTCTAAGAAATCTTTATTGATATTATATACCCCTTCAATAACATGTATTTTAACCATTTTTGTACATTCTTGTTTTACAAGCATTTCTAAAAGCCTTCCTGCAATATTATAATTATCTGTTCCTCCTGTTGTAATTAATATATTTTTTACTACCTTTCTTACTCTATATGAAATATTTTCAAATTCTTTGCGCAATGGTACATACTGACAACCAAGCAAAAATTTAGTATTCATCCCGAGCATTTTATACTTATTTTCATAGTCAAATCTATTTGCATATATATTATAGTTAATAACAGTATCAACAGGATATTCAAACATATTTAAATCATCTATATAAAATACTTTTGTCACAGCATTTAAACTTTCTAAATATCTTTTTGTTACATAATATGAATCCACAAACAAAGCATTTATATTATTACTCTTTATTATTTTAATTATATTGTCTATTTCAGAATTCATATCATTCCAAACCGTATTAAGACATATCGTTTTATATCCATTTGATAAAATCAAATCAGTTACTGAATGATCTGCTGTTATAAATACAGGCTTTTGCCCTAAACCACATAACTTATCAGCGATAGACATGCATCTCATTACATGCCCTATTGCTATTTCTCTATTAGCATCTACTCGTATTGCAACCATAAATTTCTCCAATATTTTTAATTACTAAATAAATTTATTATTATAATTAACTATTAATTTTTAACACTATATTATTTTGCAAATTCAATAATTTTTTCAATAACATAATCCTGCTGTTCTTCAGTTAAACCATAGTAAAGAGGTAAACTGATGATATGGCTGTAGACTTCTTCTGCATTTTCACATTTTACATCCCTGTACCCATGCCCACGGTAATAAGGATGCATATATACAGGGATATAATGCACATTAACACCAATGCCTGCTTTTCTCAGGCTGTCAAAAACTTCTTTCCGGTTTTCCACCTGTATGGTATAAAGATGCCAACTGCTGTTGCACCCTTCTGCCTGGTATGGCGTAGTAATGCCTTTTATCTCTTTAAATGCTTCATCATATCTTCCGACAAGCAGGCGTCTTCTGGAAATAAAACTGTCAAGCCTGTCCATCTGGGATATCCCAAGAGCACACTGTATATCAGTTATCCTGTAATTATAACCAAGTGCCTGCTGTTCATAATACCATCCGCCTTCATCTCTTTGCAGCAGACTGCTGTCACGTGTAATACCATGATTTCGGAAAAGCAGAAGGCGCTGGTAATACTTTTCATTATCTGTAAGTACCATGCCACCCTCACCTGTTGTTATATGTTTCACTGGATGAAAACTTAATACTGCCATCCCTGGCATGCTTCCAATCCTTTTACCTTTATAATCCGCACCCAGTGCATGGGCAGCATCCTGTATTACAACAAGGTTATATTTTTCTGCAACTTTGTAAACAGAATCCATATCACATGGCTGCCCTGCATAATGCACAGGTATTACCGCTTTTGTATATGGTGTAATTTTTTTTTCAGTTTCTTCTGGGGAAATGTTATATGTCTTTCTGTCAATATCAGCAAAAACCACTTTTGCCCCACAATAAAGTACACAGTTAGCTGATGCTGCAAAAGTAAACGGGGATGTAATTACTTCATCACCCTCTTTTATACCTGCTGCAAAACATGCCGTATGCAGTGCAGCTGTGCCGCTTGAAACCGCCACAGCATACTTTGCTCCTGTATATGCTGCCACTTTTTCTTCAAATTTCTTTATTACAGGCCCTGTTGTAAGATAATCTGACTTAAGTACCTGGATAACTGATTGTATATCATCATCTAAAATAGATTGTTTACCATATGGTATATAATTTTTAAACTTCATTCCTTATCTCCCAGTCTTGTTTCTTAAACAAAAATATTCTCTTTACAAATTATGTTACTGTTTCTTGTATCTTTTTTAATTTAAATAAATATGTAATT
>VSNJ01000217.1 GCA_009774235.1 Lachnospiraceae bacterium | reverse complement strand
ATTTGGATTTTATTAATTATTATGAGATATTTGCTATTTTAAGTGAGAAACAGATAATTTTTGAAAGGAATATAAATATTATATAAAAATCATTAATATATTAATTTATATAATCTTTATAAGTTAGGTTCAAGCAGTATGGTACGACATGGAGAAGAAAAAGATATTGAAGCTATCCAAGAGATATTTTTTGATACAGTCCATTGGATGAAAAAAAATCATATAAAACAGTGGAATTATGAAGATTTGGACTTCCTTTATTCAAAATTTGAGTTAAAGGAGTTTTTCTTATGTTTTAACTCCGACAACAAAACTGTTGGATTTATGATACTTTCTAAAAAAGACGTAAATTATTGTTGGGATAAACTACAGTTAGAGGGAACCATTTACTTGTACAAGTTAACAGTAAAACGAATTTATGCAAAATTAGGATATTCGTCAGAACTTCTAAATTACGCAATAACTTATGCCGTAAAGAATCAAAGTAATTGGTTATGTCTATGTTGTCTAAAAAGTAAAAAAAAGCAAAGAGCACTATATGAAAGTCATGGATTTAATAAAATATTTGAACAGATTAATCCTTTAGACAGTGAAATATCATTATTTTATACATACGCAATAGAGAAAACCAATTAAGTAAATGGAGATAATTTTAATGAAAAAAAAGGATGACAATAAAATATATTTTAAAATTCGAGTAGGCTGGGGCGTATTTATATTAATTATTATTGCAATGGTAGTTTATATATTAACTGAATATTATCAGGCAGTAAAAACGGAACAAACTTTTACATTCTCTGTTGTATTTGTTCAAAGTATTTCGACTATTATTATAAATGTAATTGTGATTGCTCTTGTCAGTTTGATTATTGAAATTACAACATTAAAAAAATATACTCAAAGTATTGTTGATCAAACTGCTTTGAGTTTTAAATCTATGTTTTTAGCAGGAAACGAACAAAACTATTCTAAAATGCAGATATTTGAACTGACCGAACATTTAGATTCTATAATTTTTAATCTAGCATACAAGAAAAGGTTAGAAAAAAACATCAATCTACATATGCAAAAGGAAGATATTTCAGGCTATAATCTTTGTTTGATGCCTAAGCTAATAGAAGATTTGGCTATAGGAGAATATTATGAAGACTACGATATAAATTTAAGATTAAAAATAGTAGATCAAGATAAAGTGCTTTTTACTATTTCAACAAGCTATATTGTTCATAATACTACAAATAAATCATTTGATTTTCGTGCTACATATCCATCAATGATTACCTGTGATAGTTTGAAGTTTGATAGATTGATAATTAGCAGTACCGATAGGAAAAAAATATATTATGATTTAACTGAAGAAATAAATGCTAATATTAAACTGATAGATATAAAATCAAAGCAGCATCATCATAATGTATATTGTTTAAATTCTAAAGTCAGCTTTTATGATTTACAACCTAATGATTATTATATAGAGTTTTCCAGAAGTTATTTAAAATATGTTAAAAATGGAGTTCTTGTTCATTCTTTACCCAAACCTGTAAAAAATTTTCAAGCTGACTTTTGGTTAGAAAATGATTTTGAAAATAAATATAAAATATATGGTATTTCCTTTTTTCCATATAAACAAGTGACATCACAATTAGATTTGAAATTATCCGAAATAACAAATAGCCCTCACAATATGATGTTTCGCAATCAAAATTGGTGTTTGCCGGGTTCTGGTTTTACAATGACTTTATTAGAAAATTTGGATCAAACGGAAGATATGGATAGATATTACAAATTTAAAGAAATGGGAAAAATATAATTAACTGATAAATTTATTACAATTTTAACGGAGGAAAGCATTATAAGATGGGAAAATACATATGGATAGGTCACAAGGAAAGTGAACTTTATAAGGTGGAAAATATTTTTGATTATTCGATCACTTCATGGGGAAGTGGAAAAGAAAAGAATATATCCTATAGTAATCTATATTCATCAAGAGAAATAGATAATAATAGAAAAAAAGAATTTATTTGTAATACTTTAAAGAATTTATTAACCAAAGAGAACTATCATGTAATGTTTTATAGTTCTACGCTAGCGTATAGTTTATTAAAAACAAATTCTGAATTTAAAAGCAACTTTATCTGCCTCAACGATAAAACTTTGTTAAATTTATTAAATAATAAAATAAATACAAGACTTTGGTTTTCAAATTATATGCCTATTATAAACTTTACTTTATTTTCAGAGGAAGATTGTGCTTATCAGAAATTGTGTAATAATTTTCCAGAACACAAATCCTTTATAATTCAAGAAGCTAATTCTTCTGGTGGTTTAGGTACATATATTCTTAATCAGAGAAATTATGCGGAATTAAAAAAGCAGTTTAGGAAAAATAATTTGTATTTAGCATCAATCTATGCTATGCCATCATTTTCGCTAAATGTTCATATATTAGTAACTAAAGAAAAAACTATTGTATTTCCGGCATCTATACAATTAGTGCAAGAATATGATAATAAATTATTATATACTGGGGCAGACTTTAAAGGTTTCACGTATATTAATCAAGAATATAAAAATAAAATATTCACTTATTCGAAGATAATAGGAGAAAAATTAAGTAAAGTTGGATATAGAGGAATTTGTGGAATTGATTTTATCGTTTATGAAAACGAAGTATATTTTGTTGAAGTTAATCCACGATTTCAAGCATCAACATTTTTAATAAATATGGCTTTAGCAGAAGCAGATCTTCCAAGTATGCAAGAACTCCAATTAAAAGCATTTAATAATGAAATATTTTCAAACATTGATTCATTAGAAAATATATCTGTTCCATTCAGTTTTTATAAATATAAAAAAGAAAAACAAGATAAAGATTATCAATATATGGATAAACTTAAACTTTTAGAGAATAGCTCTGAAACATACAATATTCAATATAATGGGTATAAAGACGATGATTATAAAGATGAAGTTTATCTTTTTGAAGTGGTGTGGAAACACCATATTTCTTCTTGTTTAGAAGATAATAAATTACACATACATCCTAATATTCCTATGCAATATTTTATGAAAGATGCTTTTCCACTAGTTTATTCAAAAGATATACTGATTAGGCTAAAGATATCGCTATTAAATCAAGGAATAAGAGTATCTTCAAATGCATATATCGAAATGGAAAAAATGGGAGGATATAATGAGTCTGTTTTTAATTCAATAGATATATTATTTTTTAAAAATTTACGAATGAATGCTCCTGTAAATATATTTTTAAATTCTTTATCACCTTATGAATTAAATGTTAAAAAGCACTCATTTTATTTATATTATTATCGGACAAAAATATGTGAGGTGGAATTAGAATCTAATAAAAGCTTTATAAATTTAAAAACCCGAAACGGAATTCCCTATAAACAAATTGCTTTTATTAGCGGTGATAGACTAAGAATAAAACCCGAAGCAGCGTGCTATTTTAAAAAGAATAGCAGTGGATGTATTTTTTGTCATGAAAATAAAAGAGATAAATTATTAATTAAAGATTATGGATTAGAAGATATTGAAGAAGTCATTGATTATTGTATAAAAAATGAATATTTTCGGCATATACTTATTGGTGGTGGTTCTGCTGATCCTTGTACTGATAACAATAAAATCTTACCTGTTATAAAATATATTCGTTCAAAGACAAGTAAGCAAATTTATTTAATGTGTCTTCCACCAAATGACATTAATTATATTAATAAATATATTGATGCTGGAGTGGATGAAATTGCATTTAATATTGAACTCTTTGATAGAGAACTAGCGAAGAAATATATGCCTGGGAAAGGTCAAATCACATTAGAAGATTATATCATCAAATTACAGCACGCCACATTTTTTCTTGGATCCAATGGTAATGTTAGAACTATGCTCATGGTTGGCTTAGAAAAGATTGAAAATACATTATCTGCAATAAGATTACTTGCTGCAAGAGGTATTCAACCAATGCTATCAATATTTAGACCAGTTCCAAATTGCAAACTATTTTATGCCATTCAACCATCGAATGAAGATATATATATGCTTTTTTACGAAGCCGAAAAAATATGCAAACAATACAACCTTTTTTTAGGTCCATCTTGTCCTAGCTGTCAAAATAATACATTAGCAATAACATTAGAGCAGGATTAATTACCTGCTTTAATGTCATTGGTTGTATTGCATCATTTCTGGTATAGGTGCGATAATTAAATTTCTAGAAGTGTGTCCTACAGAAATTTGAATATCATTATCTAATAATATTTTATTATTTTTACTTGCTTCCATATTCATATTTTCCAATTCGGAATTTAATTTTTGCAATTCCAAAATTGTTTTATTATATTCTAATTTATCCATTTTTTCCTTATAATCTTTTTCTTGTTTAATTGATAATATTTCCATTTCTAATTTCTTTTGTTCTAGTTTATTTAATATATGTTGATCATGATTCAACATTGTAGTTTGTGCCATCTCTATGACCTTTTTAATACCTGTAGCAAAAAGCCCAATTCCACCTAATGAACTATATATCATTATTAAAACTTTTGAAAACTGTAAAAAATTTTCACATACAATTGTTAAAAAATCAACATAATCTGAATTATGCCGTAATTCTATTGAAGTGGAAGACACATTACAATAAGATAAGATATTATCAATTACTGTAAGTAGCATAACCTGCTTTTTCTTTTCACTTGAATTGATATTGGTTTTGAGATAAAAATACAAAGTTGGATTATTATGGTCACTATTTAGAAGCATTTCCCGAACAGGACTCATAAATATTTGATAATTATGGTATTCAGGAATTGATAAATTCTCATGCCCTATCCATTGGTTGATATTTTCATATAAATTTCTTCTTTGTTTAAAAGTAAACATATTACTTAAATAGACTAATCTGCAAAAATGATGTAATATTCTATAATCCCTTATTTTGATAGCATTTAGTATACCTGCTGTAATAGCATCATACGCTTCTTCGATTCTATTCGTTGAAATAAATATGTTAGATAAAGCATAAAAATTTTCTTGTTTACAATAAAAGCATTCAAAATCCTTTAATAATTTTAAATATTCTAAAATTGATAATTTATGAGCATTATTTTGGGCAGAATATATTGTATTGGTATTCTCTAGTAATGGCAACTGCTGTAATAGCCCAAAGGCAGAAGGAATAGTAATAAATGGAAAAATAGTATTTTGGGCAAAAATATTTTTAAACTCTACATATTCCAAATTTAAAGTTGAAAGATTTACATTAATAAATCTACAGTTAATAAATTGAGCGTTTTCAAGCGACGACAATTTTATACTGCAATCAATAAATGATGTATTATAAAATACTGTATCTGTAAATCCACAAGAGAAGATATCCAAACTTTGAAAAATGCATTCCGTAAATGTACTTTTATGAAAGCCAACATTTTTCATTTTAAATTGTTCCTCTTCTCTTATAAAAGTCACATTCCTAAAATCACATGAATGTAAGTTTCCATTTTCTAAGTCACAGTTTTTAAAAGTTGTATCAATAAACTTTGAGCCAGAAAACCCAATGCTTTTACAAATTGTTGAATCAAATATACAATTTTTATAATAGGAACAGCGAAGTATTTTTTTAGATAAATTACCTTTGATTACAACTCCCATTCCTATGTTTTTCTTTACTGACATAAAAACATCTTTATTATTTACATGATCTGATAAATTGCTAACTGCTACTTCTAGTCTGATATCATCATATTGAGATAAATACATCATTATTTCCTTTCAAAAGTCTTTATATTTCCTAATGAATAACGTAC
>VSNJ01000216.1 GCA_009774235.1 Lachnospiraceae bacterium | reverse complement strand
GAAAAAAGGCAAAAATAGACACGGCGGCAATCCTCCTATATGCCGCCGTGGATTTACACGGTGTTAGGTCGTCGTTGGTTTAGGGGGGAGCGAAAAGAAACGGCGGCTCTGATTTCTCAAAGCCGCCGTTTCATAGGCGCGAGAATGTGTCTGCTTTACGACGGCTTTTTTTCTTTTGCCGTCGTCCGGCAGTTAATTTTCTATTTTTTTCTTATGAGAAAAGACAATCAATCCAACCAGAAACAGAACAATAAAGCAAAGTACAATGCTAATACATCCGCCAATGGTGGCCGATATAGGCACCTCATAGTAAGTGGATTTATCCGAGAAGAACATAGACACACGATATGCAAAGCTACCCGGAATGACAAAGCCTCTTTCTGAACCGATGAACAGGCAAGATACAAAGCCATATATAACTCCGACAACGCTTGTTACAATAATATTGCGGCTCAGATTGATAACGATTGCCCCTAAACAGGTCGTTACAAAAACGACAACACCGGCTTCAATTCCAAACCCGATTGCCAGCTTGAGGAACAGGGAAATACCGCCGGTCAACCTGCCAGCTCCATTGAGTATCGCCACCAATAGGCCAAATGCGATAAATAAGACAGCCGCAAAACAGATGCCGATAACGACGCTGACAGTAACTTTCGATAGAAAGAGCTTCTTCTTTGAAAACCCGTAGGTAATCCAGTTGATGTAAGTTTTGTTTTTGTATTCCTGATAAAACAGCGAACCAATCAAAATGAAGAGCACCATTGGGAAGAACATGGAAAACTGGTTATTCATAAAGAAGAACAGGTCAGCAAGTGATTTTGTGCTACTGTTGAAAATTGCTCCTGCTCCGCCGGTAATGATGGGAAGAAGCGACAACAGCAGAAGAAATACCATAAACCATTCCCGCTTCAACTTGTAAAACTCATTTTTAATCAACACTCCCATTATGCTTCCTCCCTCTGGCCGGAAGTCATAATATCCTCATACAGGGCTTCCAGTTCCTTTTCGTTATAGTCGTTTTCTACAATCTTGATGATTTTTCCGTCACGAATGAAAATAAGAACATCCGTGACAGCAGCAATCTCCGTCAGATTATGGCTTGATACCAAAATACAGTGTTGGGGAGATTTTAAGCGTTCTTTCAGAAGCAGCCGGATTTCCTTTATCCCCATCGGATCAAGACCGTTGGTAGGTTCGTCCAGCAGTAAATATTGAACATCGCCTAAAAAGGCGCGAGCAATTCCCAGTCGTTGGCGCATCCCCAAAGAAAGTTGAGAGAACAGCTTTTTTCGGGCATCCAGCAAGTTCACTTGTTTGAGCGCCACTTCGATGTTTGGTCTTTTCAGACCTAAATATTGTGCGTGGAGCTTCAAATTTTCCTCTACGGTGAGCCGGGGGTAAAAAGCCGGGTATTCAATCAAACTTCCAAAACATCTACTGGAAACGGGCTGTCCATCAGAGAGGATTTCTCCCGAAAAGGCAGTCAGACCCAGCATGGACTTAAACAGTGTTGTTTTACCGGCTCCGTTTGGCCCCAGTACACCATAGATTTTTCCTTGCTCTAAAGTCAAGTTGATGTTGGACAGCAATGCGGTATTTCCAACATTCAAATTTACATTTTTGATTTGCAGCATGAAATACCTCCGTTATTGAAAAAAGATGAAAAGCAAAAAGGCCACAGCATAAATCAAAAATGAAATACCAATGGGTTTTGATCTCTGTTTTAGTCCTTTTAGTCCATCGCTCAATACGCCATGCAAGGCCGTGAGCAGGCACACCGCCAAAGCGATGATAGAAACCACTAAAGCTACTTTAACCATTTGTTTATACCTCCTATGGCTCATACTTTACCAAAGAGGTTTAAGATTTGTTTGAGAAAAGTCTAAGGAAAGTCTAAGGATGAAAAAAGAGCCGCCGAAGCAGCCCTTTAGGAATTGACAATGGGAAACACGACTTGAATTGCAAAGATACCGTTTTGCAAGGAAGCGACAATTTGCCCGCCCATGCGGGTCACAAGTCTTTGAGCGATTGCCAATCCCAGCCCGGTTGTCTTTTTTGTTCGTGACTGGTCGGTGGTGTAAAAACGGTCAAACAAATGAGGAATATCTTCTTGCTGAATACTGCTCGACGCATTTTTAATGGTTATGACCGTTTGAGCTTCTTCTATCGCTGCGGTGATTTGATAATTTCCCTCCCCGTGAACAAGTGCATTATAAACCACATTTGAGAAAATCCGGGTCAAGGCATCTGGATCGCCCCAAATGATAGCTGGTGGATTTGGGATAACGATATAGGGGACACATTTTTTCTGTTCAAAATCGCCGTAGTATGAGGCGACAACATCCCGAAGTACACTGTGTATATCCGTATTTCTACAATTCAATTTCAGTTCGTCGGCCTCAATCCTTGCAAATTCAAACAGTTGGTCGAGAAGCAGCTTTACAGCGGAAATTCTTTCTCCCGCAATCGTCGCATATTCTTTTTGCTCCCCTGTTAAATCCTGTTCCTGTAAGAGCTGGATATAGCCATTTGCTGTTGCCAGCGGCGTTCGCAAGTCATGGGAAAGACTGGTAATGGTATCTCGGAACAGTGTATCGCTCCGTTCAATTTCCTGCCCCATGCTACGATATTTTTTCAGAAGATGATTGATACTTGCAGCCAAATCCTGTATTGTCCCATCCGTTTTTTCCACCATAATTTCGGTTTGCGTATCACGGTCAATCAGAAAGTCAATCTGTTTTTTTACTTTCTGAACCAACTTTCGCTGATAAATCAGTTTCAGGGACAAAAACAGGGAAAGCATTGCAAGCAAGATACATAACACCATCATGTAGCCATCACCGCCTTTCCAAATCGCGCAAGTCCAACCTTAGAAACAGGGAGAGCGAAATGGCTGTTGGTAAAAACAGATATACTACCAGTGTCAAACAAATGGGTATTAAATCCTCCCCAAAGGTATTGATCTGCAAGCTATGAGATAGCCCTACAACCCAATACTTGTAGAGCGAATAATCCATATCCAGTGCTGTACTTATCTTTGTGAGATATAAATACAAAACCCCCAGCATAAAAAATGCGGTAATCGTAACAATGATCCGATGCCGGAGCAGGTAACTTAACAAATTGAGAAATGCAGTGTAACCTAAAAAGCACAGGCATTGAAACAAAAGAAAGACTCCGATTGCAGAAAACGAATACTTTATGTCATACCGGGATGCTCCCATCATCAGAATTGACAAATACGCAACACCAAAGCATACAAACAGAAAAAATAAAACGCCACCCCATGAGGCCAGCAGTTTTCCAAAGAATAGGTGTACTCTGCTTGTACCTTTAGAAAGTGTGATACTGTATGTGCCGGTATGAAAATCTTCTGTAAAGTACAGGCACAAAAAGAGCGTCAATGGAAAAATCAGACTGTAATCTGAAAACAGAAACTCCGTGAACGAAACCAGTGATATAACCGGAAGCATACCATTTACCGAATTGTGATAAAAGGTCAGGGCAAGCGCAAAGACAAAAAACGCAGCCAATACGAGGCAGGCCCAAAACAGGCGGCTTTTGCGGATACGGAACAACTCACTTTGCATCGTCTGAATCACTCTTTGCACCTCCTGTCATTTTCAAAAGATAGTCGGTCGGCTCCATACCGGCAAGCCAGATTTCTGATACCTCTATCCCGGAATGAACCAGCAGCGTATTGATTTCCCCGGATTGCTCATTACAATGAAAAATTCTAATCAGGTCATGACCCAACACTTCAAAATCCGGGAACTGCTGGCTTAAAATCGTAATAGCCCGTTCTAATTGTGGAGTTCTTATCTTTATGCACCGCTGGCAGCTCTCTTTCAATTCCCCAGCCGTAAGCTCACAAAGCAGCTTTCCATCTGCCATTACGCCATATTTGGATGCAAGCCGGGAAAGCAGCGTATAATCCTGTCCAGAGATTAAAAGTGTGGTATGGTTGATTTCATGCAGATAGTTCAGAACAGAAAGCAGGTGTTCACATTCTCCCTTATCTAGCCCGGAAAAAGGATCGTCCAAAATTATCATATCTGGATTTCCCAAAAGGGCAACAGCCAAATTCACTAAACGCTGGGTCGATAATGGCAATCGCCGTACCGCCTTTTTCTCTTTCAGGTTCAAATGCAGTATATCTAAAATATGGATTTCTGTGGTTCCAAAAACGGAAGAAAAATAACGCAGCATATCAGCAGGTGACAGAGAGCCGATTGTCACAGGCTTTTGTGGTACAAACCCAATCCGGCGGCGCTCCTTCTGATAGTCTATATTGCCAAATAATTTGAGCGTACCAGCTTGAGGTCTAAGTGTACCTATAATGGTTTGCAACAGTACAGATTTCCCGGCGTGATGGCCGCCATACAGTGCATAGATTTCTCCGCGTTTTACCTGAAACGCGATATTTTTAATTCCGTTTCCATCCGGGAAAACATAGGTCAACCCGGCTGTTTCCAAAGCAGTCTCCAAAATAATCATCCCCTTTCCATGCTGTCTTATTGTAGCAGACTGGTGTGCAAACTTCATAAGATTTCTCTAAGGATTAGCCCTGCATTTTGAAACCGAGGCCCCAAACCGTCTGAATATACTTTTCCTCTGGATTGACCTTGGCAAACTTCTTGCGGAGATTTCCAATGTGGACATTGATTGCATTATCGTCCCCGATAAAATTTTCATTCCACACGCTTTCAAAAATATTGTTCTTTGTGAATACCTTTGAGGGCGAGGACATCAGAAGTTGCAAAATCAGGTATTCATACCGTGTCAAAGTAATGGGGGTATTCCTGATTTTAGCCTCCATAGCTTCTGTATCAAGGGACAAGTCCTTAAAGCGAAGTATTTTGCTATTGTTGGGGGTGGTAGACTTCTGAAAGCGCCGGAGCACTGCTTCAATCCGCACCAGCAGCTCTTGATTGTCGAATGGCTTTGTGATGTAATCATCTGCACCATTTCGTATGAGGTTCACTTTGCTGTCTATATCCGTTTTAGCGGACACACCGATAATCGGAATATCCATCGTGCTTTTCATCTTTTCCAATACTGTTTCCCCCGGTATGCCGGGCAGCATTAAATCAAGTAAAATTAAGTCAAAAGTGCCTTTCTCAATCAACAGAAGCGCCTCGCTTCCAGAATATGCAGAGGTTACGCAATAACCATGTTGGGTCAAAAGCCGCTTCGTCATATCATTGAGCAGCACATCATCTTCAATAATCAGAAGATGTGGGTGTGTTCCAGTTTCCATACTATTATCTCCTTATCATTTCTCAGATTTCCGAATTAAAGCTCACATATTATTTTAATTATACCGTCTCTGTTGCATTAGAGCAAGGCAGAACCACTTTTGAAATGAAACAAAATACTACCTTACATCAAATTTGATTACATTCTCATAACCTGACCAGAAATGTACAATGATACAGGGTGATATGAGAATGAACCAAGATGAAAGAAGGTTTGACTTTCACGGCCTCGGGGCAGCTCTCAAACGAGCCAGAGAAGAAAAGGGCTGGACACAAGCCTATGTTGCGGAATTAGTAGACCGTGACTCCCGTACCATTATGAATATTGAGAACAAAGGTCAATATCCCAGCTTCGACCTTTTTGTTAAACTCATTACTATGTTTGACGTTTCAGTTGACCAGTTTATTCATGCGGACGGAGGGGCAAGGTCAAGCTCTTGTAGAAAGCACATTGATGTACTTCTAAACTCCATGAATGAAAAAGAGCTTGTCGTGATAGAAGCCACAGCCGAAGGCATTAAGAAAGCCAGAGAAACGGAGGTTCCAGAATAAGGGCCTCTGTTTTTT
>VSNJ01000215.1 GCA_009774235.1 Lachnospiraceae bacterium | reverse complement strand
TTTTTTCGTTTTCTGATAATGTGAATGACAATGACCGCAACTACAATTAACGCAATCCCTCCAAATAAAGGAAGCCATGTGTCAGTAACACTTTGCCAAACAGCACTCCAATTTACATTTTCCGGCATAACTTAAACCTCCAATTCTTCAATATGTTTTTCCATAACCATATGTTTACATGACAGGTAAGTGGCAATGAAATATCCACCATACACAATCAAGAACATCAAAACAGTAACACCAATGTTTGTAGATATGTGCATATTTAGAAATTCTTCTACAATCGCTGTGATTTTTCCAATTCCAAAGGCTGAAAACATTCCTGCAAGTAAAAGCGGCGAGGCAAAGAATATTGCTATCTGCTTGAATAAAGCTCCGAAAAGTAACCGGCTATCCGTTCCCAGCTTTTGTAATAACCCGTATCGGTAAATATTATCTGCGGTTTCTGTCAACTGTTTTAAGGACAGCAGCGCGGCGCATATCAGCAGAAACACCAGCCCGATATAACAGCATAAGAATACCAGCAATGCGCAGGAGCCGTAATACATACTGCCGAGCATGATTTTTTCAGTATACCGATACCCCTCTGTTTTCCATTCCAGCCCAATCGGTATCATTTTCTGCAATATTTCATCTGTATTTATACCGGGTTTATACTGTACTAACAAAATATTCATGTCTTTTGCCAAAGACGCAATGACATGATCGGGAACAATAAAGGTTCCCCTGTCGTTATTGCCTACCGAAGTCATCAAAACGGTTTCACCCAACGGCTTCTTCCCACCCGGCTGTAAAATTGTCCCATTCAAGTCAATTTCCGTACAGGACTGCAAATACGAATCAATATATTGCAAAGTACCTTTGTAATTACAGTTCAAGAGAAATTCATTAGCAGCAAGACTTACGGGGGCTTTCCCCTGTACCGCTAATGCACGGTTAAAATCTGAAATGGAAACTGCCGAAACCCCCACTTCGGGAATGTCACTGTCAATGTGCCATAAGTTTAAGTCCTGCCCCTCAAATAAATCTCCATAGGTTATTTCTGCTTCGTAAAGGCTGATCTGCGCTATGCTGTCTGCATAGATATCCATATCCACGTCCCTTGATTTCAGATATGCCGCAATGTCTGTTTCTCCTGCTACATCAATATCCGCAACAACATTCAGATCATAAGGAAGCGCAGCCTTAGACGTTTCATTCATGGTTAAAGCAGAACTTATCCCCACGGATATACCACAAATAGATATGGTGAGCAAAGCGCATACTACGCTCATAGTCATAAAATCTGTCTGCACTTTACTTCCAATCTGTCGGCATAAAAAGGTATTCAGCCCTTTCAGATAAATTTTTCTGTTTGCCTGTATCGCTGTAAGCAATACTGCCGATACAGAAAAGAAGAAAAGTGCTGTTCCTGCTGCTAATAAAACTATTGCAATCTGAAACCATGAATTTTCGCGGCTGGGAAGTATACCATAGTGCTGAATCATCACGCCGGAAGAAACAATACAAAGGATAGAAAGCACGGCGAAAGAAATCCCGGCGGCTTTGTTCCTTAGTGCCATGACTTCATTCTTCCTGCTGGCGGTCAACAGGTCAATCAGCTTGACCGAAGAAACCGTGCGCACATTAAAAATCATGACAATCAGAAAAATCAATACAAAACAGCCGATCGTCTTTTTCAGCGCACTTATGGAAAAAACAATCTGAAACTTACTCATATCTATTGCAAACAGGCGTAAAGAAAATATGGAAAGTCCCTGTGACAAAAGCAGCCCTGATAGAAGCCCAAATAAAAGGGACAGTATACCCACGCATAAGGTTTCCCCGGCAAAAATCCTTGATATTTTCCCTTTTTCCATTCCTGACAATGTATAAATCCCTAATTCCTTTTTCCTGCGTTTTAAGAGGAACTGATTTGCATACAGGATAAGAAATGCAAGGGTGGCAGCCACTACAACAGATAATGCAGAAAGCAATATCCCTAACTGGTCAGAAAGTAATTGCTTTGTTGCGTCAAGATCATTTAATGCTGGCTGGGTCTGAATGGAATTGAAAGCGTAAAACATACTTACCGAAACCGTAAGCGTCAAGAAATAAATCATATAGTCCTGTATGTTTTTGCGCACATTGCGAATCATCAATTTACCCTCTGTCACTGGTTTCACCTCCCAATACAGAAACTACCTCCATGATTTCTTCAAAAAATTCTTTTCGTGATTTTGTCCCACGGTGAATTTCATTGAAAATTTTCCCGTCCTTAATAAAAAGAATCCGGCGACAATAACTGGCTGTGAAAGAATCGTGCGTTACCATGAGGATTGTTGCAGAAAGGTTTTGGTTCAATTCTTCCAGCATATCCAAAAGCATATGAGAAGAACGGGAATCCAACGCGCCCGTAGGTTCATCAGCCAAAACAAGAGCCGGATTTGTTACCATTGCACGGGCGGCGGCTACACGCTGCTGCTGTCCGCCGGACATTTGATAAGGATATTTTTCCAGGACTTCCGTGATATTCAATGCCCTTGCAATTTCCTGTACCCTCTTATCAATCTCTTTTGCCTTTATGCCGGAAATGGACAGGGCAAGGGAGATATTCTCATACGCAGTCAATGTATCAAGCAGATTAAAGTCTTGAAAGATAAAGCCCAGCTTTTCGCGCCGAAAAGCCGACAACTGTTTTCCGCGTAAAGTAGTAATGTCTTTCCCCTCAACAAAAATTTTCCCGCTGGTTACTGTGTCGATTGTGGAAATGCAGTTTAACAATGTTGTCTTACCAGAGCCGGACGCACCCATGATACCGACAAATTCCCCTTTGTGGGCGGACAGGGAAATACGATTAACAGCTTTGGTAATGTTTCCTTTGTTTCCATAATATTTTTGAATGTCAGAAACCTCTAAAATCGGGGTATTCATAATTTTGCTCCTCCTTAATTTAGCCAGACTCAAGAAAATGCTTCGCCTTTTCTTTCGTTGAACTATCAAATTTGCAAATTTGATAGTTCATATTGTACATTCAGAAATTAAAATGCGCCATTAAATAAGATTACATTTATATTACCGAAATGTAAGGTTTCGGGGAGAAAAGAAGCAGACATTTTTCATGCCTGCTCATACAATCCCGCTTTGCAGGATATTCCTGTGTCAAACAATAGAATCCACGCTTCGCGAGTCTTCTATTGTCATGAATAAAGATTTTCTTTGGGGAACATGATCTTTACGGTTGTCCCATGTTCAAGGCTGCTTGCCACAGATATTTCCATATTCATTTTACGGCATAATTTCCAGCATAAATATAACCCAATACCTGTTGATTTTCCAAATTTACGCCCATTTTCCCCTGTAAACCCTTTATCAAAAATCCTCGGAATATCTGCTTCGGTTATACCAATTCCATTATCAGAGATAGTAAGGCTGCACCCGTTATCAAAAGAACTCCCCTCAAAAGTAAGAATCAGATTTTCTTTTGCATATTTAACAGAATTAACTATGATCTGCCCTATAATAAATACACACCATTTCCGATCGGCAAATACTGGAATATCCAAATTCTCAAATACAAGTCTGCCGTGGGCTTCAATGATCTGTTTGGAATAGCTTTTCAACGCTTCCTGTACCAATGTTTTCAAGGTTGTCTTTTCTATCTTAAAATCTTTTTCCAATGTTGTGCTTCTTGCATAGAAAAGGGCTTGTTCTACAAAATGGTCTATTTTATTCAATTCATCATCTATGCGGATTGTAGAAATATTTTTGTCATTCTCAATGATTAAATGGGCAGAGGTTATCGGCGTTTTTATTTCATGTACCCACATTTCGATATATTCCCGGTATTCTTGATTCGTAGCCCCCGCTTCCGCTAACTTATCATTCATGTACTTATTAGACAGGCGTAGAATTTGATATAACAGTTTCCCCTCAAGAAATCCCGGCTTTTCTGCAAGCTCCGCTAATAAAGTCTTGTCGTCAAGTCCGTCAAATAAAGCCATAAATCCGCAGTAATATTTCTTTTTTCTTGTGTAGTCCCAAACAAATGCTGCAAGAAAGGAAAACCCGAATATTATTTCGATATAAATAATAAATTCATAACGCAATCCCATTAACCAAAGAAGCCCCATAGAAAAAATAACAGCTGCCAAAAACATTACAACAGAAAAAAGGCGGTCAATGATATAATCGGTCAGTTTCATACTTTGTACCCCAATCCACGTTTTGTTTCCAAATAATCGGGCGCACCGATCTCCGATAACTTCTTACGCAATCGCACAATATTAACATTGAGTGTGTTTTCGTCTATAAATTCGTCGCTCTGCCATAATTCATCTATGATCGCGTCACGCGGTATCACATTGCCTTTGTTTACAACCAGCAAACGCAGTATGCCAAGTTCATTTTTTGTTAAATCTACCTCTTTATCCCCATAAGAGGCAGTAGCCTTTAGCAGATTGATTGTCAGCCCTTTATGAATAAGGACAGAATGAACCTGTGCTTCATAAGTCCTTTTTAATATTTTTTGAATACGCGCGATTAATACCTGTGCGTTATAAGGCTTTGATATAAAATCGTCTGCACCGATATTCAGGCTCATCAATTCGTCAAAGTCTGTATTTCTGCTTGTCAGAACGATAATCGGAATATCCGACTGTTTCCGAATCTCACGGCATATCGTATAACCGTCTTGATATGGCAAGTTTATATCCAGCAGTACAAGGTCTGCTTCCGCTTTCAAAATATGGTCTGTAATATGTGCGAAATCCGTGCTGCTTTCATAAGCATAGCCATATTTCTGTAACAGAACGGACAACTCTTTACAAATCTCTGTTTCATCTTCAACAACAAATATTTTCACTTTCTGTTTTCCTCCCGTTTCCTTTTATCTACTGGCTTTTCAGCGTCCTTTGGTATCAGCCACAAGCGGCTGAATTTTGCCACGCCCGGTATGCGGTTTTCCTCACATAGCTTTTGCACCCGTCTTTCGGAAATGCCCCATTTCTTCGCCGCTTCCGGGGCAGAAATATACTCTAACATCTTCATTCACCCTCACTTTCTATAAGTTCCATTCCTATAATTATATACGGTTAGCCGAATAAATTCAAGAAATTAAATAATACTTGATATTTCCCAAACTTCTTTGTAGATAGACTAAGAAAAACTTTCCTGGAATTTTTCTCAAAGCTTCGTTAAAATTGCCTTGTACGGTATTGTAGGTAGTGAGAAAACTATCAAGAGGGTTTGGGATACTTCCCAACAAGCAAATCAGTCCGGCAAGCCATATTCAGACAACAAGTAGAAAAGCCGGCAATGCAAATGGAAGCATTGGGTTTTCGGAAGTTGTCAAAAAAATATTTAAGGCAGATGTAAGTGTATCTGGTGAAATGGAATCTGTACAAACAATTGATAAAACCACAACACAACCTTATGAAGTAAAAATACAGCAGATTATTCAGTAGGTCGAAAAATGCGAAGCAGTATTGAAAGATAGGGCAGAAATATATAAAAACCATCAAGAGGATAAACAAAACTTTGTGTTACTTACAATGCCTTTTGATACAGATTTCTATGGAAAACGATAATCTGCAAAAGGTTGTAATGTAAGGGGTTATTTTTCCAATGGGGAATGAGGGTTCTGGTAAGGAATGATGAGGTTGCCGCTTTTGTTTCATAGTGCATAATCAAATGGATAATCGGCATGATATAGGAAAGCATCAACGATATTTCCATTTAAACAATATGAGGAACAGGTACGCATTGGTAAAAACAGTATTGAAAAGAGGCATTTTAAATTTACTTACCAGTCTCCGATCACCGGAAAAGATATCTATATTCTTTTGGATATTTT
>VSNJ01000214.1 GCA_009774235.1 Lachnospiraceae bacterium | reverse complement strand
GTATTTCATAAAGTAATAACTGGACTTATATACTTAAATATTATTTTTTGTTATTTAGCTTGTAATAATGAGAAATATGGATTGTCCGTAGTGAAAAAATGTATTAGATAGAATACATGGGACTTTAAAATTGTGCCATTAAGAATTTTAGTAAAAACTAAGACATACATTGTTATAAGCTATTTTTGTGTTCCTTATGGGAAAAGCAGGGAGGTGCTATAACAATCATTGGTAATATTGCTTGATTGTGCTGTTGGTTGATTGACATTTCTCGTCAAAATGGTACAATAAACAGGTAGCGTTGTATAATTTAATAAAATATTAAGATACAACAAAGAATAAATTAGAAAGGGGAAACGGAATGAGTGAAGCAACATTTCGTGGGGGTGTCCATCCTTACGAGGGGAAAGAGCTGTCTAAGGATTTGCCAATCAAGACCGTTATGCCAAAGGGGGAGTTAGTGTTTTCAATGGCACAGCATATTGGTGCGCCTGCTAAACCTATAGTGCAAAAAGGTGACAAGGTTCTTGTTGGACAAAAAATAGGCGAGGCTGGTGGATTTATATCTGCCAATATCTGTAGCTCAGTTTCAGGAACTGTTAAGGCAGTTGAACCTAGAATGATGTTAAATGGTTCAAGTGTTACGTGTGTAGTCATTGAGAATGATGGAGAATACACAGGTATCAAAGGACTTGGTGAAGACAGGGATTACACTAAGCTTTCCAATGATGAGATACGGGAGATTGTCAAAGAAGCTGGCATTGTAGGTATGGGAGGTGCAGGTTTTCCAACCAATGTTAAACTTACACCAAAGGACCCTGGCAAGATTGACTATATATTAGTTAATGGTGCTGAGTGTGAACCATATCTTACATCTGATTACCGCCAGATGCTTGAATGTCCTGAAGAAATTGTAGGTGGGCTTAAGGTTATGCTCAAACTCTTTGATAAAGCTAAGGGAGTTATTTGTATTGAAGACAATAAACCTGATGCAATCGCAAAGATGGAAGAAGCAGCCAGAGGGGAGAACCGTATTGAGGTTAAGCAATTAAAGACCAAATATCCACAAGGCGGTGAACGTACCCTTATTTCTGCTGCTACTGGAAGAAAGATTTATTCAGCGAAACTTCCAGCAGATGCAGGATGTATAGTTGACAATATTGCAACAGTAATAGCAATTTACAGGGCAGTATGTAAGCAGACTCCTCTTATAACAAGGGTAATGACACTTACAGGTGATGCATTTAGCAAACCGGTAAATGTAAATGTAAGACTTGGTGCAAGCCATGCAGAACTTGTTGAAGAGGGAGGCGGATTTAGCCAGGAACCAGCTAAAATTATTTCAGGCGGACCTATGATGGGATTTGCCATGTTTGACCTTAATGTGCCTATTACAAAAACATCTTCTTCATTGCTTGCACTTACAAAGGACGAGGTAGCAGAAACAGAACCTTCTCCATGTATACGTTGTGGACGTTGTGTTAATGCTTGTCCAGGAAACCTGTTACCACAGAAGATGGCACAGGCAGCTATGAATAATGATTATGATACATTTGTTAAATTAAATGGCATGGAGTGTTATGAGTGCGGAAGCTGTACATTTGTCTGTCCTGCAAAACGTCCTCTTACACAGACATTTAAGCAGGCGCGCCAGTACGTAGCAGCGCAGAGAAGAAAGAATTAGGAGGGATAAAACGTGGGTAATTTATTAAACATTTCATCATCTCCACATGTACGTGATAAATCATCTACACAGTCAATCATGTGGTGTGTAATCCTGGCTCTTTTGCCTGCTACTCTCTTTGGTATTTATAATTTTGGCGTTAATGCAATAATACTGATTATAGCATGTATGGCTACATGTATGCTTACTGAGTTTATATGGCAGAAAGCTATGAAGCTTCCAATTACTTATACAGACGGAAGTGCAGCACTTACAGGGCTGCTTCTTGCACTTAATTTATCATCAACATTTCCAGTGTGGATGGCTGTTATAGGAAGTGTATTTGCAATTTTGGTAGTTAAGCAGTTATTTGGCGGTCTTGGCCAGAACTTTATGAACCCTGCACTTGGTGCAAGATGTTTCCTTATGGTATCATTTGCAGGTAAAATGACATCATTTACATATGATGGGATTACAGGCCCTACACCTCTTGCAATTATTAAAAACGGCGACAAGGCAATGAGTGTTGCGGATATTCTTGCAGCAGGGGACGGGCAGACACAAGTTTCAACAAGTGTGCTTGATATGTTTATTGGAAATATTGGCGGTACTATTGGTGAAACTTCTGCAATCGCAATCCTTATAGGAGGTGCTGCTCTTATTGCGCTTAAGATTATAAGCTGGAAGATACCAGTATGTTATATTGGTACTTTTGCAGTATTTGCTTTAATTTTTGGCGGACGTGGGTTTGATATTACATATCTTGCTGCTGAGATTTGCGGTGGTGGTATTATGTTAGGTGCTTTCTTTATGGCAACTGACTATGTTACAAGCCCTATTACGCCAAGGGGACAGATTGTATTTGGTGTACTTCTTGGTGTCCTTACAGGGATTTTCCGTATTTTTGGTGCATCTGCAGAAGGTGTTTCTTATGCAATCATTATCTGCAACCTTTTAGTACCACTTATTGAGAAGGTTACAATTCCTGTTCCATTTGGAAAGGAGGGGATTAAGGATGGCAAATAGTGAAAATAAGCAGGCAAACACCCTTATACATGATGCAATAGCATTATTTATAATAACCCTTGTTGCAGGCATACTTCTTGGTGCTGTATATATGATTACTAAAGACCCTATTGCCAAGGCAGAAGAAGAGGCAACTAATAAAGCGTATGCAGCAGTATACAAGGATGCAGAATTTGCAAGTGATGATACTCTTACAGAGGCTGTAAAAAGTTTCCAGGGGGATGTTGCAGCAGGTAAAATAGATGCAGCTTATACAGATGTAGAACTTATTGAGGCAAGGACTGCTTCATCAGGAGGTTCACAAGCTGGTTATGTTGTCAAGGTTAGTGGAAAAGGATACGGCGGAGCTGTTACAATAGCTCTTGGCATTACTAATGAAGGTGAAGTATTAGGAATACAGATACTTGATGCAAGTAATGAAACACCTGGTCTTGGACAGAACAGTACAAAGGAAGACTGGAATGGCCAGTATATTGGAATGACATCTGATAAGACTTTATCTGTTGTAAAGGATGGAAGTGGAAGCCAGGACAATGGAACTATTAATTCAATTTCAGGTGCTACTATTACAAGTAATGCAGTGACAAGGGCAGTAAATGTGGCATTGAAATTTGTAGCAAGCCAGCAGTAAGGAGGCCAATACATGAATACTTGTACAGAACGTTTAAAAAATGGTATTATTACCGAAAACCCAACCTTCGTTATGATGCTTGGTATGTGTCCTACACTTGCTGTAACGTCATCTGCAATGAATGGTCTTGGAATGGGGCTGACAACAACAGCCGTACTTGTCCTTTCTAATGCATTTATATCATTGCTGCGTAAGGTTATTCCTGATAAAGTCCGTATCCCGGCCTTTATCGTAGTAGTTGCGTCATTTGTAACTATTATCCAGTTGCTTTTGCAGGCGTTCCTGCCAGCACTTAACAGTGCCCTTGGTGTATACATACCTCTTATCGTTGTAAACTGTATTATCCTTGGAAGAGCAGAGGCATATGCTTCTAAAAACTCTGTTGTACCATCTATATTTGATGGTCTTGGAATGGGACTTGGTTTTACAGTTGGACTTACCCTTATAGGTATATGCAGGGAAGTTCTTGGAAGTGGTGCAGTATTTGGATTCCAGTTTATACCAGAGGATTTCCATATTACATTCTTTGTACTTGCTCCTGGTGCATTCCTTGTACTTGCATGTCTTACAGCTGTACAGAATAAGCTTAAGCTGCCATCAGCTACTAATGTTCCAGGTGGTGATTCCAGCATGGCATGTGGTGGTAACTGTGCACAGTGTACAGGTGCAAGCTGTGTAGCTAATAAAGGGATTATTGAAGCAGAACGTGTAGCACAAAAAGCAGCAAAAGCACAGGCAGCAAAAGAAGCAGCAGCAAAAGCTAAAGCGGCAAAAGAAGCGCAACAGGCAAAGAAGGGGGAATGATTTAAGTGAATATTTTTGTTATTATGATTTCATCTATGCTGGTAAGCAATGTTGTACTTAGTCAGTTCCTTGGTATCTGTCCTTTCCTTGGTGTTTCCAAGAAAGTAGAAACAGCGGCTGGTATGGGTGCTGCTGTTACATTTGTTATAACTATTGCATCAGCAATAACATATCCAATTTATTATTTTATTTTGGAGCCATTAGGTCTTGAATATCTTGAAACAATAGCATTTATCCTTATAATTGCTGCTTTGGTACAGTTTGTTGAAATGGTACTTAAGAAGTTTATGCCACCATTATATGAAGCACTTGGTGTGTTCCTTCCACTTATTACTACAAACTGTGCAGTGCTTGGTGTGGCAATTAATAATATTACTAATGGTTTAGGTTTTATTGAAAGTGTTTTAACAGGTCTGTTTACAGCACTTGGTTTCCTGGTTTCAATCGTTATACTTGCAAGTATACGTGAGCATATTGAATTTAATGATATACCTGAGTCATTTAAAGGGACACCTATTGTACTTGTTACAGCAAGTTTAATGGCAATCGCATTCTGTGGTTTTGCAGGATTAGTATAGAAGGGAGGAGAGTTAAAAATGATACAGAGTTTATTTTTGGCATCTTCTGCGTCAGGCGTGGTTACTGCAGCCGCAGTAATAGGTGTAACAGGTCTTCTTATCGGTCTCCTTCTTGGATTTGCAGCAAAAGCATTTGCAGTACCAGTAGATGAGAAAGAGATTGCGGTACGTGAATTCCTTCCAGGAAATAACTGTGGAGGTTGTGGTTTTGCAGGCTGTGATGCCCTTGCGAAGGCTATAGCGGCAGGTGAAGCACCTGTTAATGCATGTCCTGTAGGCGGCGCAGCGGTAGCTGGTAAAATCGGCGCTGTTATGGGTGTAGACAGCAGTGACGCTGTTAAGATGGTTGCATATGTAAAATGTGCAGGTACCTGTGATAAGGCTGGCATAAAGGCAAATTATTATGGAATATCAGATTGTAAAAGGGCAACAGCAATACCAGGACGTGGTGACAAAGCATGTTCATTTGGCTGCCTGGGATTTGGTTCTTGTGTTTCAGCCTGCCAGTTTGATGCAATACATGTAGAACATGGTGTTGCAGTAGTTGATAAAGAAAAGTGTGTAGCATGTGGAAAATGTATACAGGAATGTCCAAATGGACTTATTGAGCTTATTCCATATAATGGAAAGTTTGCGGTTACATGCTCTAATAAGGATAAAGGACCAAAGGTTATGTCTGTATGCGATACAGGCTGTATAGGTTGTGGTCTTTGCCAGAAACAGTGTGAAGCAGGCGCAATTACAGTTGAGAATAATATTGCACATATTGACCAGAGTAAATGTACTGGATGTGGCAAGTGTGCAGAGAAGTGTCCAAAGAAGATTATTCTTGCACATTAATTTATACACAAGGTTATATATGAAGTTTTTGATGGGATAGGCGCTTATGCGCCTGTCTCTTTTTTCTTAATAAAACAAGGTTATGACCATTACCAGTTAATTATTTGGCATCTGGTGGCACGTTTTCCAATAGCTGTTTAATGCAAAATAATTAAATTATAATGGCAAATATGCTCTTTAAATAATTATTATTAACTATCTATTTGTATTTAATACCAGATAATTTATAATATATTGTAGATGTAGAATTATCATAGTGTATTATTCAGTATTTAAATTAAGCAGTAATAACAATGAATTAAGAAGAAAAAATATACTTGACATTAAAAATGATTAATATTAATATTAATATATATTTAGTAAATTAAAATAG
>VSNJ01000213.1 GCA_009774235.1 Lachnospiraceae bacterium | reverse complement strand
GGTAATTTTTTTAATTGTCAGTTAAATTATACCATAGAACCTTGCTTATGGATTTTTATTTTGTCGAACTCACGTTATATTACTTATTTTGCACACGGAAATTATATAAAAATAACTGCCCTGTAAAGCAAATATATAATACAAGTTGTATATTTTATGCTTTACAGGACAGCTTTTATTCAGTCTTTGTTTTTAAATTCATCCTGCTGGTATTTCTTAATTATATGGTTGTACATAGTCCTGGCAGCAGGTGCCATAAACCCAGGATTAATAGCAGCTATGCCAATTATCCTGTATGCATCTGGTTTTAATGGATAACAGTCAACCTCATATGGTATGTCATTCATTACCATTTCAGGCATAAGGCATATGCCAAAACCATTTGCAACCATTGCTATTGTTGATAAATCATCTACAACATGGTAATTTGACTGGATATCAAGTGAATTTTCTTTAAGGAAATTCTGTATATCTGCATCTGTTGACTCCCTCTGTGTAACAAACTGGTGGTTTCTCATTTCATCAATACTCATGTGTTCTTTGCTGCCAGGCTTTGTGGTACCTTTTGGCATAACACACAGAAGCCTGTCCTTACACAATGGTTTAATTGGGATATCATCAGCACTTGAAACAGACAAAAACCCTAAATCTACAACACCATTTTTTATCCAGTACACCACATCATCATATGTTCCCTGGAATACTTCTATTGTTATATCAGGATATAAACGCCCGAATGAATTCATTATGCCAGGCATCCAGTTAGTACATACACTTGAAAAACAGCCTACTTTAACTTTGCCCTGCTTAAGCCCGTTAAATTCTGCAACTGCCTGCTGCAGGCTTTCATCACTGTTTAATACAGCATTAATGTATGGCAGGAGATGTTCGCCATAATTTGTAAGGGTAACACCCATTTTACTTCTATTTAGAAGTGAAAATCCAAGCTCACCTTCCATAGAAGATATTGCATGGCTTATAGCAGATGGTGTAAGCCCAAGGATATCTGCTGCTTTCCTGAAACTTCCCTGTTCTGCTACTGTCTTAAATACCTGGTATGTTAATAAAGTCATATCTATGATTCCCTTGAACACTTATATAATAAATCTTCCCAGCGCCTGTCAACTTCCTCCTGGAACTGCTCTAACAGGTTCTCGTTCCCTTTTTTAAATAAGTGTTTAAACCTTCCTTGTACTTTTAAGAAATCTTCGATTGGCAATTTCTTCTTTGGCTCATATGACAATATCCACTTGCCATGGTCCACTTCAAAAAGTGGCCAGTAACATGTTTCAACTGCAAGCCTGCATATTTCCATAATCTCAGAAGTTTCATATCTCCAGCCACGTGGACAAGGTGTCATTATATTAAGAAATGCAGCTCCTTCTGTATATATTGCCTTCTCAGACTTCATATGTATATCTTTAAAATCCTTAGTAAATGTAGTTTGTGCAACATAAGGTACATAATGGTCTGCAATAATGCTTGATAAATCTTTGCGGTTCTGCATCTTGCCATTTGATTCTTTACCAACAGGTGTAGTAGTAGTATCTGCATACATAGGTGTTGCAGAAGAACGTTGTATTCCTGTATTCATATATGCACCATTATCATAACATACATATACTATATCATGTCCACGTTCCATCGCTCCAGACAGTGACTGGAAACCTATATCATATGTACCACCATCACCACCAAATGTTATAAATTTAAATGTTTCATCTGCTGGCAGTTTCCCACGCTTCTTTAATACCCTGTATGCAGTTTCCACACCACTTAATGTAGCTCCTGCATTTTCAAATGCATTATGTATATAACTGTCTTCCCATGATGTATATGGATACATAAAGGAAGAGACTTCCAGACACCCTGTTGCATTACCTATAACAGCCCTGTCACCTTCATGCAGTGAACGCAGCACCGCACGTACTGCTATTGTTGAGCCACACCCGGCACACATACGGTGTCCTGGTGCAAGGCGTTCTGGTTTCTCCATCATTGTTTTTAAACTATAACCACTCATTACGGGCCTCCTTATTAATGTATTTTATCTTTTAAAACTGTATATTTATTTTATACCCGGGCAATTATTATATCATTGCTTAAAGCCAAACACAAGTAAAAACCACTAAATAAACAGATTTTATAAAATTGTACTATCACCAGTTAATACTTTCTTGCTATAAAAAGCAAAACCATATTTATGTATATCTGGTTCTGGTATACCTTTTGCTATAATTAAAGATGCATATTTTTTTCTTCTCTATCTGTTTTAACCCCATTAAGTAAGTCCACCACTTAAAAAGCGTGTATTTTAAAGGGCTTCCTCAATAATGTTAAATATATGCTTTTCTTATAACAGCCAGATTATAACACACTTTGGAAAAAAATTCCAATTAAACTTTCAAATATATATAATTTAGCCATATAATCTTGATTTTATTATAATTATATTTTATAATTTGTAATTAATAAGAAAACACCCTCACTTTATTGCTATAGATGTTAAATATCTTACAGCTTCAATATATTTAATAGCAATAGTAATATATACAACTATTTAGGAATGGAGGTAACAATGTCTAAATCACTTATTTTTCTCGCACCAGGATATGAAGAGGTAGAGATGCTCACTGTTGTAGATATGCTTAGAAGAGCAGGCATAGAGATTAATATGGTATCAATTACTGGCACACTTGAAGTTACAGGTTCACACAATATAACAATTAAAGCAGACCAGTTATTTGCCAATGCAGATTTTAACAGCACTGATATGCTTATACTTCCTGGAGGCATGCCTGGCACTAATAACCTGCTTGCATACAAACCACTTACAGACAAGCTTGTAGAATTTAATAATTCTGGCAAAGCTGTTGCTGCTGTATGTGCTGCTCCAAGCGTACTTGGTGCACTTGGTATTTTAAATGGTAAAAATGCTACCTGTTATCCAGGTTTTGAAGAAAAACTTACAGGTGCCACTTACCAGAAACAACCAGTTGTCCGTGATGGCAATGTTATTACAAGCCGCAGCATGGGCACATGTATTGACTTTGCAGGTGAAATAATTACCTTGCTTGACACTAAAGCTAAAGCAGATGATATAAAAGAAAAAATCATCTATAATGATACTTATTAAACAAGAGATGTTATATAATGAAAAAATTTTTAACAGCTTGTCTTATTGGTACTATAGGACTTGGATGTATTACAAGTGCATACATTAAAATTAACAGCACAAAAAACCAGGATACACAAACTGAAAAAGAAACTAATGCTGCTAGTAAATTACAAAAACTTACCAATAAAGACAATGTAAAAGAAGGTGGGGAATCTTCCAAAATCTATAATAGTGAAAGCTATCTCAAAGAAGATAACAACGGTATTGATACAATGCAGGACTTGCTTGATAATGATACTATAAGAGAATATGGCATACCAAACAATACATACACATATGAAAGCTATCCGGACTAAAGTTCCAGGTAAATAACTTTTTATATAAATATTATAATTAAGAGGGATTTAATATCCCTCTTTTTATTTAACTTCACTGTACAACCCCAGGTTCCACCACTTAAGAAATATTTTTTATGGACTGTACCAATTACTCATTTATATTTTTATAAAAAACCATTGACAAAACTGTTTCTGTCCGATGAACCAGCAGCAGGATTAGACCCAGTATTTAGAAAAGATTTCTTTAAACTTCTACAGGAATTCGTGTCAGAATACCAGGCCACAATACTGGTTTCAGATAATATAGAAGAAAATTTAGACCAGATTACAGATTTTATAATTACTATAGAAAATGGTAAATCCAGTAATATATTTAAAAAATATAAATTCATCCCTGTAGATATAAAACAGCTACTCTTTGCCAAATCTATACTTTTAAGCAAATATATAATGAAACAAGTCCTGCCTGTACAAATAATAACATTTATTGCCAAGATAATTTATACACATATATATAGTGGCAGATTCTTTAACATACAGCTTTTTATTCCATTAATATCTGGTATACTAACCTGGATAATTATTTTCACCATAATGTACATCAGCCATAATATATACAAAATATAGACAAATACACTATATTATATTTGAATAACTAACAACTGTCCACAATCCGCATTGCCTGCTTACAGGCAAAAGCGGACTGCCGGTTATCCTCTGGTATATTTGTCTATATATTTTCATTTTCATTAAGTTTGTTCCACAATCTTGCATCAAGTTTTTCTTCATAAGCATCAGCAGCAGCGTCATACTCTTCTTCGTCTGTTATATCTTCCATTTCAAAATCATCATTCCCAAGGTCTTTAAGCCTGAATACATAATATTCAGTAATATTATCTACACCAGCAGGAATTGCGGCAGCATACAGCTGGTTATCCACCTCATATATTTCATCAATATAAAAATCCTTGTCATTGCCGTCTTCATCTGTCAAAGTTACCATAGTTTCTTCAAAATCATAATTACTGTATTGTCCTGGCATATATATTTCTCCTTTATCCATATAGTTATACAAGTATAACATATAACCAGATACAATACCAGCATTAAACTATTGAAAAACAGTTATAATAATTATATTATTTTTTAAAGTAGAAAGAATTAAAGAAAATATTATTATTGATATCCTTTTTCTTTTAATATATAATACTATCATTAAAATTATCTATTATATATTACGAAAAGAGGCTAAGCAATAATGAATCTTTTTAAAAAATCTTCTAAACTTGATAATGTATTATACGACGTAAGAGGTCCTGTACTTGACGAAGCCAGCCGCATGGAAGAAGCAGGTTCTAAAATCCTAAAGTTAAATATAGGAAATCCTGCACCTTTCGGCTTTGAAGCCCCAGAAGAGGTACTACTTGACATGCGTCATGGGCTTAATAATGCACAAGGGTATTCTGAATCAAAAGGAATATTTCCTGCTAGAAAAGCAATTATGCAATATGCACAGCTTAAAAATATCCCAGATGTTACTATTAATGATATTTATACTGGCAATGGGGTAAGTGAACTTATTAACTTATGTATGCAGGCACTTCTTAATGAAGGTGATGAAATTTTAATACCTGCACCTGACTATCCTCTATGGACAGCTACTGCAACTCTTGCAGGTGGCAAAGCTGTACACTATATCTGTGACGAACAAGCAGAATGGTATCCAGATATTAATGATATAAAAAATAAAATTACAAACCGTACAAAAGCAATCGTTATAATAAACCCTAATAACCCAACTGGTGCACTCTATCCAAAAGAGATATTAGAAGAAATAATTAATGTTGCAAGAGAACACAGGCTTATTATTTTTTCAGATGAAATATATGACAGGCTTCTGTTTGACAATGGCAAGCATATATCTGTTGCATCACTTGCACCAGATTTGTTTTGTGTAACATTCAGCGGCTTGTCCAAATCACATATGATTGCAGGTTTCCGTATTGGATGGATGATTCTTAGCGGACGCAAGGACTTAGCAAAAGATTATATTGAAGGAATTAACATGCTTTCAAATATGAGGCTTTGTTCTAATGTTCCTGCACAATCCATAGTACAGACTGCACTTGGCGGATACCAGAGTGTAGAAAATTATGTTATGCCAGGAGGCCGTATATGTGAACAGAGAGACTATATATATAAAGCACTTAATGATATACCAGGTGTATCTGCAGTAAAACCAAAAGCAGCATTTTATATTTTCCCAAAACTGGATATTAAAAAATTCAACATACATAATGACGAACAATTTGCACTTGATTTCCTTAAAGAAAAGAAAGTCCTTATTGTACATGGTAAAGGATTTAACTGGGCAGAACCAGACCATTTCCGTATAGTATACCTGCCACAACTTAGTGTTTTAGAAGAATCTATTGGAAAACTTGCTAGTTTCTTAAGTACTTACAAACAAAATATATAATATTAACAAATATAATTTAATCTTATAGCATATTTGAAAATTAGATTTACACAAAGAGTATATTTAATTTTCAAAACGGATACT
>VSNJ01000212.1 GCA_009774235.1 Lachnospiraceae bacterium | reverse complement strand
GCAGCGGAAACCCTGTGTACTGGCACTCTCAAAAGATAAATAGAAACTATTGGAATAAAATTTATGAAACGGACGTGAATTAACCTTGTATAAACATATAAACAAAAATTACATTAAAACACGCCAAGGCAGATAAATATGGTATAATAAACCCTGAAAGAAAAGGTGCAAAGTTATGCCCTTCTAATTAGGAACAGAACCAGAAAAGCCAAGCGGATATCCGCAATCCGCAATGCCTGCTTACAGGCATTTGCTATTTGCCCAATAACAACCAAAATCTCTATTTCCCAATCCATTGTGTAACGGTAAATGATACGGTATTTCCAACCCTGAGCCGTTGCCTGTCATCTTTATATCCTTGTAATGTCTTTATATCGCCTTTTGGAGGTTTTTGTGTTAATCCTTTTATTGCTTCTCTGATTAAAGTCCTTAATTTTAGTGGAAGCTCTTTTAGAAATTTTACAGCTGCTTTATCATACCTTATTTCCATAATAAATTATTACTCCTTATTTTTCTTTTTCCTTATACCCTTTTGACAATATTTTCTCTTTTATATAAATGCCAGCCGCCACAAAAACCAGGCAGCTGGCATTATTTGTTTACTATAAAACTACTGTAATACTAAAAAAATAGCATACTTGTGTTAATTTTTTATTCAAACCTTACTGCTATTGAATTTGCATGTGCTGTAAGCTGCTCAGATTCCGCAAATTTCTCAATATCTTTATGTATATTTCCAAGTGCTTCTTTTGAATATGAAATTATACTTGATTTCTTTATAAAATCATCAACTGACAATGGGGAGAAGAATTTTGCTGTGCCATTTGTTGGAAGTACATGGTTTGGTCCTGCAAAATAGTCTCCTAGTGGTTCACTGCTGTATTCCCCAAGGAATATTGCACCTGCATTTTTTATTTTTGTCATTATATCAAAAGGATTCTTTGTAACAATTTCAAGATGCTCCGAAGCAATTTCATTAGCTGTATCCACTGCTTCCTGCATATCTTTTGCAATAAGTATATAACCATAAGAATCCAAAGATTTCTTTATAATTTCACTTCTTGAAAGTTCTTTAAGGAAACCATCTGTTTCATCAGAAACTTTCTTTGCAAGTTCTTCACTGGTTGTTATAAGAATAGCAGAAGCCATTTCATCATGTTCTGCCTGTGACAGTAAATCTGCTGCTACATAGCGTGGATTAGCTGTTTCATCAGCTATAACCAGTATTTCACTAGGACCTGCTATAGAATCAATACTTACATGCCCATATACTGCTTTTTTGGCAAGTGCCACAAATATATTTCCAGGACCTGTTATTTTATCAACTTTCTTAATACTCTCTGTTCCAAATGCAAGCGCACCTATGGCCTGTGCACCACCAGCTTTATATATTGTATCTGCGCCTGCTTCATTGGCAGCAACAAGTGTCATAGGGTAAACTTTTCCATCTTTTCCTGGAGGAGTTACCATAATTACTTCTTCAACACCTGCAACTTTGGCAGGCACGATATTCATAAGTACAGAAGATGGATATGCAGCTTTGCCGCCTGGCACATATACACCAGCCCTTGAAAGCGGGGTAACTTTCTGTCCAAGTATAGTACCATCTGGCTTGCTGTCAAACCAGCTTTGGCGTACCTGCTTTTTATGGTACTCATATATGTTAGCCAGTGATTTCCTGATAATATCTACCATACCAGGGTCAACTGCTTTATAAGCTTCTTCAATCTCTTCCTTAGTAACTTTTATATTTCCAGCATTAATTTTTACACCATCAAATTTCTCTGTATATGCAAATAATGCTTCGTCTTTTCTTTCCCTTATATTATCAAGGATTTCCCTGACTGTATTCTCATATTCCACATACTGCCCAGGGCTTCTCTTTAAAAGGTTCTCCAAAATATTATTACGCTCATTTTCTGTAAGTTTAACAATCTTCATTCCCATACTTAACCTCATTCCTTATATATAACTACTCTGTTATTACCTGTTTTAAATCATGTATAAGTTTTGTTATGCGCTCATGCTGCATCTTCATGCTCACTTCATTAACTACAACACGTGCAGAAAGTGGACATATTTCTTCTAAAACTTCAAGCCCGTTTTCCTTAAGGGTAGAGCCTGTTTCCACAATATCAACTATAACCTCTGAAAGCCCTACTATAGGTGCAAGCTCAACTGAACCATTAAGTTTAATTATCTCTGCTGTCTGGTGTTTACAGTTATAGAAATAATCTTTTGCTATGCCTGGATATTTACTTGCAACCCTTATAAGTGAACCATCATTTAACTGTTTCCTTGCACTTGCAGGACCTGCTACACACATACGGCACTTTCCAAAGCCCAGGTCAAGCACTTCATAAAGTTTTCTTCCTTCTTCAATAATTGTATCCCTGCCAACCACACCAATATCAGCAGCACCAAGTTCTACATAAGTTGGTACATCTGTTGCCTTTGACAAAAAGAACTTATAGCCAAGTTCCTCATTTGTAAATATAAGTTTCCTTGTCTTTTCGTCCTTCATTTCCTCACATGTTATGCCAATCTTTTCTAAAAGCCCAAGAGTATGTTTTGCAAGTCTTCCCTTTGCAAGCGCAAATGTTATATATCTCATATTAATATCCCCCAGTCTTCAGTTTCATCCTCTGATTTAAGGTATAATATTCTTTCAATTCCCATACGTTTTGCATATTCTTTATATTCTTCTAATGGGACAGAAGAAGATTTGCGTACAAGCTGTACAATTTTGCCTTTACCACGCATCTCTTCTGCATTTTTAAGCGCCACATCCCTTAAAGACTGCGGATAAAGTATAATTATGCCTTGTACAATATCTGTGCCAAGCAGTTTCTGGCGTGACAATGCTGTCATAAGCTGGTCTATTACTATTGCCAGGCCTATTGCAGGTGCTTCCTTGCCAAACTGGCTTACAAGCCCGTCATAACGCCCTCCTGTTGCAACCGCCTCACCATTGCCATAAGTATATGCCCTGAAAATTACACCAGTATAATAATTATAATTGCTTAACATGCTTAAATCTATTGTGACATAATCCCCAAATCCATAAGACTGTATAATACTTTCAAGCTTTTTAAGACGTTCCATTGCTTTATATACCATTTCACTTTTTGAACGTGCTTTAACAAAGTCTATTGCTTCATCAAGATTATTAAGCATATCTGGAAGTTTTAAAAAGATTTCTTTAAGTTCTTTTGAAACTGTAAGGTTATCAAGCAAATCTTCTACGCCAAAGAAATTTTTACTTTCAATAAGGCTTCTAAGCTTTGCTGTATCTTTTTCTGAAAATCCTGCTTCTTCTGCAAGACCATTAAAGAAACCTGCATGCCCTGCTTCAATCTGGAATTCTTTAAGTCCGCTTTTTAAGAGACATTCAGCAGTAAGTGCTACCATCTCTGCATCTGCATCTGAACTGCCATCATTAAAAAGCTCCGCACCTGCCTGCGTAACCTCCTGCAGCTTGCCTTTATATTTATCTGTATTAACAAATGTATTTCCAATATAGCATAAACGCAGCTGCATATGTTCATCTTTATAATATTTTGCAACACACCTTGCAATAGGAGGTGTCATATCAGGCCTTAAAACCAGGGTATTATTTCCCCTGTCAAAGAACTTAAACATCTCCTTAGATGCAACTGTCCCTCTTTCCTTACTAAATATATCAAAATACTCAAATGCAGGTGTCTGTATATCCCTGAAACCATATGAACGGAGTACATTATGCACAGCATCCTGTACTTTAAGCTTATTTGCACACAAAACCCCATAAGTATCTTTTACACCTCCAGGAGTGTGAAGAAGCCCGCCTCCACTGCTGTCCCATTCCATATATCTATCTTGTCCCATCTGTACCGTTTCCTCTCTTTAATAACATTTCCCTATAAAATATTAATAAATCCCTGTAGGGTTTTCTAATTTGGGGTTATATCCCTTTTCACGTAAAGCATTAATTATCTGCTGTTTATGTTCATGCCCAAATGCTTCAAGTGTAATTGTAAGTTCAACTGCTGAATTTCTGTTAATGCTTACAAACTGGTTATGCTCAAGCCTTATAATATTTCCATTCATTTCTGCAATAACATTTGCCACCCTTACAAGTTCACCTGGCCTGTCTGGAAGCAGCACAGCTATTGTAAATACACGTCCCCTGCGTATAAGCCCATGCTGTACAACAGAAGAAAGTGTTATTATATCCATATTTCCGCCACTAAGTATAGAAACTACCCTTTTATTCTTACATTTAAGATGTTTTAATGCTGCTACAGTAAGAAGCCCTGAATTTTCAACAATCATTTTATGGTTTTCTATAATATCAAGGAAATTCACTATAAGTTCACTGTCTTCTACGGTTATAATTTCATCAATATTCTGCTGTATATATGGAAATACAACATTGCCTGGTGTTTTTACTGCTGTACCATCTGCTATTGTTTCAACATTTGGAAGAGTTACTACTTCCCCTGCATTAATGGATGCCTGCATACAGCTTGCCCCAGCAGGCTCAACACCAATAACCTGTATATTAGGGTTAAGCAGCTTGGCAAGTGTTGATACACCTGCGGCAAGCCCTCCTCCTCCAATAGGCACAAGTATTATGTCTACTGTAGGAAGTTCTTTAAATATTTCCATTGCAATAGTCCCCTGTCCTGTTGCAACTGTTTCATCATTAAATGGATGGACAAATGTTGCACCTTTTTCTTCTGCAAGCTTAAGCGCATACTGGCTTGCTTCATCATACACAGAACCATAAAGTACAACTTCTGCCCCATAACTTTTTGTCCGGTTTACCTTAAGAAGCGGTGTTGCTTCTGGCATAACAATAGTTGCTGGCACACCAAATAATTTGGCAGCATATGCAACGCCTTGGGCATGGTTTCCGGCAGAAGCAGTAACAAGCCCCTTCTCCCTCTCTTCTTCTGGCAGGGTACTTATTTTATAATAAGCCCCCCTTACCTTATAAGCACCTGTGTACTGCATATTTTCAGGTTTAAGGTACACTTTGTTTCCTGTTTGTGCAGAAAAATATTCACTATAAATCAAATTAGTGGGAAGCACTACTTCCTTAACTTTTTCTGAGGCTTCCTCAAATTTATCCAACGTCATCATTGTTATAAAAAACTCCTTTCCAAATATTTATTAACTCACATATTCTGCATATATACAATTTCTTTAAAACTATCCTTGTTTTTTAATGCTTCTTCCAGCAGAACCTGTTTTCTTAAAGAAACATAAACCGCAGCAGCTTCTGCCTGGCAGTTTATAGATTTCTGCGGGTTAAACTCAATATCCGTAAAAGCATCATATCCAAGCATATGTTCTGTATAGCTTTCATGCAAATGCAATGCATTTATGTACAACCAGTTATAAAAATATGTCTTTGGTTCTGTTTCAAATTCTATGCCATCAAAACAGAATGAAATAATTCTGCCACTGCTTTTTAAACGTTCATCTTTTTTAGCAGCTTTTGATGATACATCTAATAAATCTGTATATGGTCCGCCATTTTCAAAAACTTTGCCAGCCTGGAATGCAGATTCAACAGAAACTTCTTTGCCACTTTTTGTCTTAAACATAAGGTTAAATGCGCTTAAATCTACACCAAGCTTGTCTTCTGATTTACTAGAAATCTCTAAAACCTTTTTTCCATTATTAGCTTTTAAATATTCTTTATGCAGGCTGCATATACACCTCTTTTTTTGTTTATCTGAAAAACCACTGAAAAATTCAAAATCTGTATTTTCCCTGATACAGAATTTATTATCCAGTGACACCACAAATACTGGCCTGTTTGCCATATCATCATCCCTCCTGCCCTGGAATTGCCAGGAATTATTTATAAGCGGTCTGGTTTACAACCATGCATTTTATTATATCAAAACCAGCAGAGAAAGCAATAGTATTTCATTTTCATATATATCTCTATTTATTAATATCCATTATACAAATTATAACAGATACTTCTTAAATTTTAATTTAAAGACATTATAATATTCTTTTAAAAATATGTTC
>VSNJ01000211.1 GCA_009774235.1 Lachnospiraceae bacterium | reverse complement strand
CCTGCCTTTATATCAGAATATTTTCCCATATGATTATAACAGTTTTTTTGCATTATGTCCAAAAGACTAATTGAAGGATATATAAAAGGGGCTTGCAAAGTAAAGCCCCATGTTGTATAATTTACTCAGAAAGGAAGCTGGATTCTGTTTCCAGTTTGCCCTCAGTAGGAAGATAGAAATAGCATCTCCGTGCTAAAGGATAGATGCTATTTCTTTTTGTTATTATGGTTGTCTATGTAAGACAGGGCAGTGAAAATTACTAACAATAAAGTTAAAACTTCCATTGTATCCATAAGCATCCCCTCCCTCCTTAGAAACTAGAGGGCAAAAGATGCGAAGAAACTGCATCTGCTTTCTTTTCAATTAATACTATATTATTTTAGCATAAGCAGATGTACAATTCAATACAAAAGAGGACGGTTGTAACATAATATTATGGTATAGTGTTATTAGCTTGATAGTAAAATATATTATATAATAAATAAGGGGCTTGAAAAACAAAGCCCCATGTTGTATAATCTACTCAGAAAGGGAACTGGAAATGTGATTCCAGTTATGCCCTCAGTTAGAGATATAGAAATAGCATCTCCGTGTCAAAGGGTAGATGCTATTTCTTTTTGTTATTATGGTTATCTATGTAAGATAAAGCAGTAAAAACTACTAACAATAAAGTTAAAACTTCCATTGTATCCATAAGCATCCCCTCCCTCCCTGGAAACTAGAGGGCAAAAGATGCGAAGAAACTGCATCTGCTTTCTTTTCAATTAATACTATATTATTTTAGCATAAGTAATTATAAAATACAATATATACCAAAACGAATGTAATGCTATATTGCAACTCTGCATATAGCTTTTTTATTGTGTAAAACTGGGAATGGAATTTATTAAAATGCAATTAAATTTGTGCAATATGTTAAAATAATCTGTGTAAAGCTTAATTATTCTGTTGACTTTTATGGAATTGCATGGTAATCTAATAAAAGCTAAAGTAATTTACAAAAAGATTAATATTTAAGGAGGAGATAAAAGTTATGAGAAAAAGATTTCTAGCAGCAATGCTTGCTGCAACGCTTGCATTTACAGTAGCTCCAGTAGTACCAGTAAATACAAGCACCGTGTCAGCAGAGGAGATTGCTGCATCACTTGACTGTGCTGTTTTCTTTACAGCACATACAAAAGGTGTTGCAGTAGGGACAGAAGGCGTTACTATTAAATTTAAAAATAAAACAAATGATGCAGCCACAGATAACTGGCATACGCCTGTTTTTGTTATTTATACAGGTGATGAACCTGTTGTAAATGGTGCAGGCTATACAGAGTATGGTGTTATGCGTTCAGATGCATATGGCTGGGATGGTACAGGTAAAACAGGTACTACAGCATGGAAGGCTGATACAGACTTAGGGGCATATGACTTTGCAGGATGGCTTGCTGCTAATAAGGCAGGTTCAGACTATGAAGTTTCTGCTATAAGGAAAGATAATACTGTATTTATGAAGATAAATGCAGGCGGACTGGTTACATATGCGGCTACTCCAGTAGCAGAAGGAAAGACAGCTTATTTATCACTTTCAGGTGAACAGTGTACATTATCTGGTGTAAATACATCTGATTATGTAAGTTTTGAGGTACCTTCTGAGCTTGCAAGTGTTGTGCCAGATGCACCAGCTGCTCCTGCAACACCAGCACCAGGAGGGGATGTAGCAGGGACAAACTTTTCAGCAATTACAACACAGCCTGTAGTTAGTTATACATTTGATAGTGCAGACGGGCTTGAGCTTGCTGGAGAGGCAAAGGTTGCAGATGGTGTATTAAATCTTGCAACTAAGGAAACACATAATGAAACATATGCAAAGATTGCAGATTTGTCTTCATTTGATTTCAGCAATGGAATTACTCTTACAGCAGATGTCAAAGTTACAGGGTATATAAGTGACTGGACACCAATCTTTATGCTTGGTGATGGCAAACTGGCAGGTGAAAAAGAAGGATGTACACTTGCATACCACTTTACACAGGGCTTTTCATCAAGAGAAGATGTGAGTGAGGCAGGATACTTTGGAAATGGCATAGCAGCACCTTATGCATGGGACTGGTATAAAAATGCAACAAGCCAGAACAGATGGGATACAATTACTATTACCATTGATGAAGAGAAGATGGCTACATATGTTAATGGTGTACTTGTGCAGAGTGCTGAAACAGGTTTTGGAACATTAATGAGTGCACTTAAGGCAGCAAAGAATAATTATCTTGGAAGCTCATACTGGGCAGCAGACCCTGATTTCCAGGGTTCACTTGATAATGTAGGTATCTACAACACAGCACTGACAGCAACAGATGTTGCAGCACTTACATCAGCAAAGGTTACAACACCTGAAGAGCCAGGCAATAATGACAATAGCAATGTTGGTGATAACAGTAATGATAACAATAACAATAACAACAACGATAATACTAGCAATGACAATACTGGTGATGATGAACCAGAAGTTACAGTTAAAAAGTCTATTTCTATATCAGGTATTACTGCTAAAGCAAATGCAAAGAAAATTACTGGTAAGCTTTCAGTAAGTGGTGCAAAGGTAACAGTTAAAGTAGGCAGTGCTAAATATAAAGCTGCTAAGGTGAATGGTAAGAAATTCACATTTACAACAAGCAAGCTTAAAAAAGGTACAAAGGTAACAATTAAGGCAACAAAGAGTGGATATAAAGCAACAACAAAGAGTGTAAAGGTTAAGTAGGTATTATATCTGTAGCAAGGTTTCTGCTTCTGCCAGACAGGGGCAGGAAACTTGGAAGTAAATTTTAAAAATGTAAAAAAGAAAGGATGGAGTTATTATGAACAGAAAGTTTTTAGCAAAAGTTTTAGCTGCAAGTTTAGTTCTTACAGCAACTCCTGCCCTGCCTGGCGCTGAAGCTGATGCAGCAAGCCAGAAAATCGGGGGGGTATTTAAGTTTAGTAAAAAGTAACCGTGGTGCTAATATTAAGACGGAACTTGATTTTAGTAGTGTAGGTTTTGCAGACGCTTTTACACAAGGAATTAGCATTCCATTAACAGATAGTGGTATAGCACTTGAATGTCATAGTCAGACAGCAGGAGCAGACGGTTGGAATGTTCCATTTGTTTTTGCATATTCTAATACAGAAATGAAAGCAGAACCAGGTGCTGCAACTTATAAAGAATATGTTGTTATACGTGGTGATGGATATGCTTGGAGTGGAGATGCCAATACAGGTCCCGGGCTTACAGCATGGAATAATTTAGGTTATACTTTTGAGATAAAAGAAGATGCTGGAGATACATGGCAAAGTGATATTACATCAGGTATAGATTGTAAAGTCCAAGCTATTAAAAGTAATAACAAGATTTATATAGAGTTTACTGCTGGAAAGAAGAAGTCATTAACTTCTTTGCCATATACTGGAGAAGAAGAAGTTTATATTTCATTATCTGGAGAAATGTGCAATATAACTAATATTGCAGAAACTGAATATACTAATATTGTACCAGAAGATCCAACTCCAGATAATCCTGGAACTGATGAACCAGGAACAGATAATCCTGGAACAGAAGACCCAAAACCAGATAACCCAGGAACTGATACACCAGTTACACCTGGAGATACAGAGAATAGTGTAACATTTGAGAAATGGTGGTCTAAACATCTTGAAGGTGTAAAAATAACAGAAGAAGGTATTACTGCTAACTTTAAATCTAAGAGTAATGGTACTTTCAGACATGATGTTCCTGTTTATGTAGTATTTTCAAGTGATGATAAAAAAGTAAATGGAACTAATTATGCTGAATATGGTGTAATGAGGTCTGATTGTGTTGGATGGGCTGGAACTGCTGGTAAAATTAAATACTGGGGTGAAGGTTCTGATAAGTATTATTCAGACAAAGACGCAGGAGTAGCAGGTACTGAAAGTGAAATTGCTGAATGGGTTGAAGCAAAGCAGAAAGATTTTGTAGACTATACAGTAAGCGCATATAAGTCTGGCAAATATGTTTTTATGAAGATAAATGCAGGTGGACTTGTTACATATGCAAAGGTTACAGTTTCAAGTAGTGCAAATACATATTTATCATTATCAGGTGAGAATTGTTCTGTTAAAGATATTACATGGGGTAATACAGGTACATTTGAAAGTAATGAACCAGAAGACCTTCCAACAGATGATACTGTTGTAGATTGTCCAGGATGGCAGACCAATTTTTCAAAAGGATATAAAGTTGATGGAAATGGTGTGTCACTTACATTTGACAGTAAGACATATGATGTAGAAGGTGTAGCTAACTGGTTTACTCCACAGGTTTTTGTATATACTTCTGATGATGGTGAAGTTAAAGGTGAAGGCTATGGATATTTAGCTAATTTCCGTTCTGATGCATTTGTTGAAATGCCAGAAGGTGCAAATTATAGTACTACATTCCGAGGTGTAGGCGACTGGGGATTATGGCTTGATGCAAATAAGTCAGAAGCAGGGGTAAAGTGTGCAGTATCAGCTGTACGTGAAGATAATAAAGTGATTGTTAAGTTTAGTAATAATGGTATAATAGGATTTCTTACAATACCAGAAGTACCAGCAGATAAGGAAGTTTATATAGCTCTTACAGGTGGTTCTTGCAAACTTACCAATATTACTCCAGTAACATTTACAGGAATTACAGTTCCAGCAGGCATTGCAACATACCCTGTAATTTTACCAACACCAACACCAGCTCCAACTCTTCCTCCTGTTGATGAAAATGCAACACCAGCTCCAACACCATTATTAGAGCCAGAAACTCTTACAGGTACTGCATGGTGGGATGGAAGCCAGAAGGGCAGGGATTATACATTAAAAGGTGAAGGCACATTAGATTTATATGTAACATTTGATTCTACAACTGACAGTAATGGATATGGTGCATTTAATGTAGAATTATTAAGTGATGGAAATAAATATATTACAACAGGTTCTGATGACAATGCATGGGTAGCAGAGGAAGGTACAGGAACAGTAGTAGATGCTGCTAATACAGGAAGTACAATTGTAGCTGGGCATGTTTATAAAATTTCTGTTAAGCGTACAGGTTATGATTTCTCTGTTGTATATTATGATTTAACAGATAATAAAGAATATTGTTCAATGGAAATTAAAAATACTAACCAGGGTATTGATGTAAATGTACATATTATAGCACAGGTTGGTAAGTTTATAGTTAGCCAGGCTGCCCCAGATGTAGTTACACCACCAGCTACAGCAACACCAGCACCATCAACAGACCCAGCAGCAACACCAGAGCCTGGCACAACACCAGCACCAGGGGCAACAGCAACACCTGGTACAACACCAGATCCAGGAACAACAGTTGATCCTGGAACACAGACACCTGGCACAACAGATACACCAGAAGAGCCTTCAAAAGAAGATAATAAGAAAAAGACAATGAAGGTTTCTGATATAACAGCAAAGACAGGAAAGAAAAAAGTTACTGGAAACTTGTCTGTAAAGGGTACAAAAGTACAAGTAAAAGTTGGAAATAAAAAATATAAAAATGCCAAAGTAAATGGCAAGAAGTTCACTTTCACAGCTTCATCAAAGCTTAAGAAAGGAACAAAAATAACTATTAAAGTAACGAAATCAGGCTATAAAACAGTTACAAAAACAGTAAAGGTAAAATAACTGGAATCCAGGATATTCACATATGATTATCCAAGGCATAATTAGCAATAATTTAGTATGTTTTAGCCATTATAAGAGTTTTATTGTTTTCTCATTAATTTTCTATATCAGGGAGTTGGTGGAAACCGCTCCCTGTATATAGTATTATGTTTGGGAAGATATATAAATATAAGTTTTTAATAAACAATTAAGTAATAAGTGGCTGAAAAGATGTACATATATATTTAAAACAGAATAATAAATAAAAGCATGGAAATTTCCTGCGTTTTTATATAGCTAATTTGCATATGCAAGCCAGTATCTAAATATAGAACAAGTTTGCAAATCCAATATACCAGTTATTTTTTGTTTAATGCCAGCAGGTTGTCTGGCTTGATTAAGCATGTTTTTATTGTTTGCATTAATTGGTATAAATATATTAGTATAATTTT
>VSNJ01000210.1 GCA_009774235.1 Lachnospiraceae bacterium | reverse complement strand
ACCCCTTGTAATTATAATATTTTTGTAATGCTTGTTTTTTTATTATATACTTGGTATAGTGTTTTTATAACCTGTTATAAGTGTTATAATACTTGTAACAGGAACATAAGTTTATTAACAGGCACAGGGGGATTATAACATAATCCAGGAGGCTGGGCTGTCCAGGGCATAAGGGCTGTATATTGTAAGCGGGCTGGAGAATGTGTCTGGTGTTAATTTACTTGGAAGAAATGTATAAAATTTGAAGTAATGGAAATGGTAAGAAAAAAGGTGGTATGTAATAAAATTACCAGGAAGATGGTAATGCTTTGTACTGGTATAATGGTAATAACAGGTATGTTTTGTATGTTTAAACTAATAAATTTTTTGTGTACAGGAATAAAAGGCTTCATAATTCCATATATTTTTTGTTTATAAAAAGAAGCCAGGAACTTATAACAGGCTGGTATTTATTTTTAGAAGAAATTACCATCATCAAAATGTTCCATGATATCTTCCACCCTGCACCGTAATATGTTGCACAGCTTGTCAATAGTGTTTACCTCTACATTTTTATTATGCCTCAGCCTGTCAAGCTGGGAACGGTTTACATTATAATATGTATAAAGGTCATATTGTGTTATGCCTTTTTCTTTCATAGTTATCCATAACCGGTCATATTTTATCATTATCTTTATGCCGCCTTTTACAATAGTACTTGCAATATACTTATTATCTATATAAAATAAGTTTTACAATAGTGTTCACATAAAGACACTATAAAATACATATAAATATGCAGGCTGGAAGAAAAACAGGAAATGCAGGGATATGGAGGGAAACATGAGGAAACAGGCTTTTATAACAGAAGAGGAAAGCAGGAAATGCAGGAAAGTTGCTGAGGTATTTACAGAAGTGTATGAAAATGATGGTACAGCAGTCCTTGATGCTGGAAGGTATGGTTTTGTGAAATTACAGTATTACAATATCCATAATGGTTTTGACTGTGTAACAACATATACAGACAGCAGGGAACTTTTTAACAGTTTGTGGGAGGACTGGCTGTATATAAATCTTTTAAAACAAATAGAAACACCAGAAATGGAAAATATGGGATATAATGAAATTATCAGAAGGCTGCCACAGGAAAAACAGGAAGAACTGCTGGAAAGGAAAGAATATTTCCTTCAAAAATGCAGTATATAAGCATAATTTTTTTTATAATAAATAATACTGGGTAATCCTTGAATAAAATGCAGTTTTTTTATATAATAGGGGCAGGACATTACAAAACAGAAAGGAAAAAGCATAATGCAGGGAAAAGTTAAAGGCAATGTAAAGGACAGTATTTTCTGTAACCTGTTCAGGATTAAAAAATACCTGTTGCAGCTGTACCAGGCACTCCACCCGGAAGATGCCGGGATGACAGAGGAAGGGCTTAAAAATATCACAATAAACCATGTATTTACTAATGGCATATACAATGACCTGTGTTTTACAGCTGGGGGCAGGCTGATATTAATGCTCGAGGCACAGTCTACCTGGAGTGTGAATGTCATTATAAGGATGTTTATATACCTGGCACAGACATACCATGAATATTTTAAAGGGAACAGCACAAACCTGTATGGCAGCAAAAAGGCTGTAATGCCAGAACCTGAACTGTATGTGGTTTATACAGGGGACAGGAAAAAACGGCAGGAATACATATCACTTTCAGAAGAATATTTTGGCGGGAAAAATACAAACATTGAATTAAAAGCAAAGGTAATTTATGGCGGCAAGGGGAATGATATACTGGAACAGTATATAAAATTTACAAAGGTGTATAACGGGCAGGTAAAAGAACATGGCAGGACTAAGAAAGCAGTCATTGAAACAATCCGTATATGCAAAAATGAAAACCTGCTTAAAGAATACCTTGAAAGTAGGGAAAAGGAGGTTGTTGGTATTATGATGGCATTATTTGACCAGGAAGAGGTATTTGATACTTATGTTAAAAGTGAGAGAAGGGAAGCAGCAAAGGAAGCAGAAAGAAGGACAAGGAAAGAAACCGTTGTCCAGTTGTTAAAAGCAGGAAGGTGTTCAGTTAATGAAATAGGAGAACTCTTTCCGCAGTTAGATGAAGGTGATATTATAGAAATAAAACAGGAGTTTATGCAACAGGTGTAAATATATACATGACAGATGGCATTATGTTTAGTGCATGGATAATAACTAACCAGGTTATTTCCATGCATTTTTTATATGTATAAAAATACTTAGAGTTCCTTTTAAGATTTTTAATAAATAAGAAACAGAAGCATGATAAGATTTGTTTTTATTTCCATACCCTTAAAATATCATTGGGAGTGCAGTCAAGCAGTAAACACAGGTTTTCAATTGTATTTACAGTCACACTTTTGTTTTTCCTTAGTGCATCAAGCGTGCCTGTTGAAAAATTATACCTGTTAATAAGCTGGTACTGTGTTATCCTTTTTGTTTCTAAAGTTTTCCATAACAGGCTGTAATCAAACATATTATCTATACCTTTTTTGTGCAAGTCTTAAAATAAAAGAAAAACCCGTACTGCAAAAGAAAGAGCCAACCAGCATAATGAACCAGAGAAGAAAACAGCAGCAAAAAACAGGGCTATTGATTAAATATTGTAGTTAATACAAATACTGGCAGTTTATTATTATTTATTTTTTTGAGGATAGAAAATAAGTAAATCATATATTTTGAATCCAAGTAAAGTACCCAAAGGTGAAAGCGGAGTTATAATACACAAATTGGCTTGCAATCTGAAACAGAAGCATTATAATAATATCATAGGATAAAAGTTTGAATATAAACGGATATAGCAATAAACAAAATAAAGTTTTTTACAAATGATAAATATTTGGCATTTAAAACATTGTATAAACATCAAATATAGATTAATAATATAGAAAGATATAACGAACGTTTTTGGATACAGTGAAGCAAAATTTAATATGGTTTTAAATGAGCTGGTTGGTAATAGTTATGTTTAAATTTACAATAATACAAATGGCAAATATGTCCTAACAGAAAAATCAAAAAGATTACGAAGAAATTAAGGTTCTGAAAATTTGGCAAATAAAATTATAAAAAAAACTGTAAGGAGAAAATAAAAATGACAGCGTTACATAACCAAACTACAGCAAATATAAAGGAGAAGTCAAACCTTATTTGGTCTATTGCAGATCTAATCAGAGAATACTATAAACCCCATGAATATGGAAAAGTGATTCTTCCTATGTGTGTAATTAAAAGATTTAATGATGTGCTTGCACCAACAAGGCACATAGAGACTGTGGTGTTGATACAAAGGAAATGATACCAGCATATCGCAGGCGATATGCTGAAATCCTTGAATTTACGCACTTTGTACAGTTTTTTATTTTCAATAGTGTGGGCAAAAACCACAAAGAAAAAGAATTTGTGTTGTAAAAGACAAGGTATAAGATTAGGTTGAAAAATGATTATAAGCCAGCAAAAACGCTGGTTAATAATCATTACACTTCAACCTTTTTGTACCGCCAGAGGTGGCATGGGGATTAGTGTGAAAAAGAAATTTTTCAGACAGCAGATTTGTGCCTGTGGTACAAATCTGTAGGTATTGTAAAGGCATGGTGGTTTTTATGCATAACAAGACAATTAGTTATTATAACAAAAATGCAAAAGAATTTGCAGAGAGGACAGTTAATGCAGATATGGGATTTTGCTATAGCAAATTTATTGCTTTATTACATAATAAAGATTATATTATGGATGCAGGTTGTGGAAGCGGAAGAGACAGTAAGTTTTTTTTAGAGCAAGGTTTTAATGTCCAGGCAATAGATGCTTCTATGGGAATGTGCCAGCTTGCAGCAGAATATATAGGAATACCTGTAAAATGCCTGCGTTTTGATGAAATTGAATCTGACTCACAATTTAATGGGATATGGGCAAATGCTTCTCTTTTACATATAGAAAAAAGCAGTTTGCCAGATATATTACGCAAATTTAACAAAGCATTAAAACCAGACGGGATAATGTATGCTTCATTTAAATATGGGGACAAGGAAGAAGAACGGCTAGAACGTTTTTTTAGTGATTACCATATTGATGAACTGGAAGAAATATTTTTAAAAGATGGTTTATTTGTACTGGAAGAAAGTTTTGAAACAGAGGATGTGAGACCAGATTATAAAAATAAGCCATGGGTAAATATTATTGTGAGAAAGAAACAATTATTGTGAAATATTTGTAAAAAGGCAGAAAGATGATTTATAAATTTATTTTATGTAAAATCCATATGGTATTTAACCACCTTAATAATATTAAAATAAATTGCATTTTATATAACTTTGATATAAAATACATTTAAGTAAATTATTAACCAGCTGCCAGGAAGATTAAGGATATCTTTCTAGCTGTATTTTATAATTATGTAGAGGAATTAGTTATGAGAAAGAATTTTGGGGCAAAACCTTATACTTATCCACAGCCAGTATTTATTATTGCATCTTATAATGAAAATGGAACACCAAATGCTATGAATGCTGCATGGGGAGGTATTAGTGAGGCAAATGAAATCAGCATGTGTATTAGCGCAGGTCATAAAACTACCAAAAATATTTTAGAAAGAAAAGCATTTACAGTAAGTATGGCAGATGCAGCACATGTAACAGAATGTGATTATTTAGGAATAGCTTCTGGTAATAAAGTTTCAGATAAAATACAAAAAGCAGGATTTACTGTAACTAAATCCGGGTTTGTGGATGCACCAGTTATTAATGAGCTTGCAGTATGTGTTGAATGTAAATTAAAAAATTATGATGAAAAAACTTCCCGCCTTACAGGAGAGATAGTTAATGTAAGTGTTGATGAAAATGCACTTGATGCAGCAGGAAATGTTGATATATCAAAAGTAGTGCCAATAGCATTTGACCCATTTAATAACCAGTATGTGAAGTTAACAGAAATAGCAGGCAATGCATTTTCTGATGGTAAGAAATTAATGTAGAGGATATCATCCTGGTGCAAAATACAATATTTATTATTAATATTTAAGACGCATAAGCCCAATATTATAATGTTGGGCATGGGAGATTATTATGCAGTTACCAGAGTCTGATGGATTAGAGATACAATATCTTAGCCGTTTGTTTGACAAAACAAGTGAATGTTATAAATTTTTCTGGTTTCAGGCAATTATTAATAAGGTGCTTGATGGCAAAGATGTTATTACATATGAAGAATTAGTTAATGAAATGATAGCTGGTGCCTGGTATATGGTTACAGAATACCATTTGAACCTGGGACCAAGGGATACATTGGAAAAACTTGTGCACTATATCAGCAGTACCAGTAGTATAAAGCCTTCTGAAAAGAAGGATATAGTCCTGGAATATCTTGAAAACTGTAATGACAAAGAGGTATTAAAGAAAAAACGTGTACTGGTTTATAATGTGCCATACCGTTTGCAGGCTCCATTTATGGATACAATGAAGGGTAAGGCATGGGATGTGCCAGAGAGCCTTCTTATTGACAGGATTAACAAGGAAAAACGGCTTATATATTATTTTTCCAAATTAAATGGTATGAATACAACAATACATATACAGCCTGGATGGGTTAGTTATATTAATAAGAACCAGGAAATTATAAAGGGCTGGCTGCAGTACAATATGATTTTGTATTTGCAGAAAAGAAATCCAAGTGTTCCAGGTATTGCAGATAAACTGCAGCCTCCTTTGGAACGTAAACTGGACAAGGTACAGAAATATTGGAAACTGCTTTTAACATTAAAACCAGTCCATGAAATTTATGCAGATAAAATAATTACAACAAAAGATATTTCTATTGACCATTTTGTGCCCTGGTCTTATGTAGCACATGATGAATTCTGGAACCTGCATCCTACAACCAGGGAGATTAATAGCAGTAAGAGTAATAATCTTCCAGACTGGGATACTTATTTCCCAAAACTTTGCAGACTAGAGTATTTCTCTTATGAAATAATGAATAATAATACAGCTGTTATGGATGCTTTTGAGAAATGTGCAAAGGAACACTTAAATAATAGTGATATTAAAGGACGTATTTATAAAAAGGGATTGTCATTTACAATGTTTTCTAATGCTTTAGAAGAGGTTGTACAGCCAGTATACCAGTCTGCAA
>VSNJ01000021.1 GCA_009774235.1 Lachnospiraceae bacterium | reverse complement strand
TTATAACATTGTCTGTTACATAAGTGTCTGGTAATATATCTTTAGAAAATCTCTTTGCGGTGCAAATCGTAACAAGTGTGCTTTTTTGAATTTCCCTAAAGAATCTATTAAAATTTCGTTATTTGTATAATTCCCCTATACTAAAACGTAATATTATGCGTGTACTTTTTATTAATTATAGTAACTGTAGTTAAGCAAAGAGATTTTCTTTAAAGACTGGAGTGCCAGATTTATTGGTCTGGCACTTTAATCTTGTATATATATGATAACAAATAAGTCTGTCAATGTATAAAACAAAAGGAGAATCAGCCAATGAATAAAAAATATTCTTATGAAGAATTTAAAAGTGTGTTGTCTGGAATGATAAAGGAAAAGTTTGATAATGAAATAAATATTGAAATACACAATATAATAAAAAATAATTCCCTGGAACTTGAAGGAATGGTATTATATGGGGATAAAAAGAAAATATCACCTAATTTCTACCTGCAGATATATTATGAAGAGTATTTGCAAGGTACTGGAATAGAGGATATTGCTGGCTTAATGTATAATAAATATATTGAATTAAAAGATATGGATTATGACAGTTTTGACCTGGATATAGAAAAGTGCAAAGATAAAATAGTCTGCAGGCTTGTTTCTTTCCAGAAGAACAGCCAGCTTCTTGAAGAAATACCATATATACCATTTCTTGACCTGGCAATTATATTCTATTGTCTTGTAATTGAAAATGGCAACGGAATAGGGTCTATACGTATAACCAATTCAATAATGGATGAGTGGGGTATAACTACAAAGATGTTGTATAAAACAGCTATTTATAATACAGAGAAAATTTTTCCAAAAGTGTTCTGCCCGCTTAAAATTATGTTAAAGAATATGCTGGAAAATGATGAAGCCTTAATGCCTGGCATGCAGGATAATGTTAAGAAATGTATTTTGCAGGAAGAAGATGCACCATTTATATTAACAAATGAAAGAGGCATAAATGGTGCTGCTGTAATACTTTATCCTGGATGTCTTAAAGAAATAGGGGAAATAACTGGACTGGATTTATATATTCTTCCAAGCAGTATACATGAACTTCTTGTAATTCCTGATGATGGAAATGTGTATACACATGAACTTAAACATATGATACATGAAGTAAATGAAAGCTGTGTGGTAGAAGAGGAAGTGCTTTCAGACCAGCTATACCATTATTCAACAGAAAAAAATATTATAGAAATTTGTGTTTAGTATTACAGCTGGTGAAATTTTGGACTTGCAAGAGCTACCCGCATAACTTATTTATCTGTATTTGCAACCAATGTACAATAGTATTTTTTCAAATTAATTAAAAAATTCCCTCTTCCATTTTTTGATATTATGTGTTATAATGAACAACATTGTTACAATATATTTATGTAACAATGTTGTTCATTATAGTTTTTCTTTTATTTGGTTTATCACAATACAAAAGTATTTATATGCAGAAGCAGCATGTATATAAAGCAGCCATAAAGCCTGTAATCCAGGCAAATGTACACATTTTGCAATTTTTGTGCATCTGTAGCTCAGTGGATAGAGCAGCGGTTTCCGGAACCGTGTGCCGGGGGTTCGAGTCCCTCCAGATGCGCTTAATTTAAAGAACTGTTGAAAGGAAGTGCGCATTTTATGCGGTTAAAATACAAGAAACTTATAATAATATTTACTGTAGCTATTATGTTTATTGGTCTTGGGACATTTTCTGTAATTGCACCATCACTTGATTTCTCACTTGGCAGCAGTGAGGATGAAGATAATGAAAGCACAGATATAGTTAAAAGTACAGTATCAGGGATGTCAGAAGGCGAGATAAAGTCTAATATATCATTACTTGTGACAAATTACCTTGATGCCAAGCAGCGTGTGGACATTGATGGTATATCTGAATGTGTAAGTGATATAAGCCATATTGACAATAAGCGTCTTGTTGCCGAAGCAGAGTATATTGAGGAATATAAAAATATAGAATGTACTATTAAAAACGGGCCTGAAGATGGTGCTTACAGGGTGTATGTGTATTATGATGTAAAAATATACGATATAGATACATTAGTCCCATCCCTTACAGCTTTATATGTAAAAGCGGATGGGGACAATGGTTTTAAAATATACCTTGGAGCAATAGACAGTAAGTCTCAGGAGGCTCTTGACAAGCTTGATAATAGTTCTGAAATTAAGAAAATTGCTGATTCTGTGCAGAAAAGGCTTGAAGAAATTGTAAGCAGTAATGAATCTGTAAGGGATTTCTATGAAATGCTTGAAAGCAATGATGAAACAAACGAATCCGTAGAAGAGAATGAAAATATAGACCAGGAAGGAAAAAGGAAGTAAACAATACCTATACACAATATTATAAGCTTAACCAATATATTCATTTTTTAAAAAATTCTGGTTATATATAAGTATTTAAAGAAGCCATATATCGTTATTTGCAATATAGTTTAAGCTTATAATTTATGTCTGCTTATACAGGTTTGTTTTAATGGAAACGCAGGTTAAAGGTGGTCCATAACAGGGATCACCTTTTTGTCTATATAAATCCTGGTATTTATTAGAATGGAGAAATACATGGAAGAGATTGCTGGCTTAGATACAGGTGTAAGAATTAATAAGTTTTTAAGTGAAGCAGGTGTCTGTTCAAGACGTGAGGCAGACCGTATGCTTGGTGAAGGCAGGATATGTATAGATGGTATTCCTGCAAAGGCAGGAACAAAGGTTATGCCTGGACAGCATGTTACTGTTGATGGTGTGGCTGTTTCAAAAGAGGAAGAAGAAATATATATTGCATTCTATAAACCAAAAGGGGTAGTTTGTACAGAAGCCAGTGAAGAAAATGGCAGTAAGATAATGAATGTAATAGAATATATTGGGTATAACAAGAGAATTTACCCTGTAGGAAGGCTGGACAAGATGTCAGAAGGACTATTGCTGCTGACTAACCAGGGAGATATTATGGAAAAGGTGCTTAGAAGCCGTTATGGGCATGAAAAAGAGTATTTTGTAAAGGTTGACCACAAGGTTACTGACAGTTTTATTGATAAGATGGGAAAGGGTGTTCCTGTGCTGGATACAATTACAAAGCCTTGCAAAGTATGGAAAGAGGATGATTTTAGTTTCCATATAGTGCTTACACAGGGACTGAACCGGCAGATAAGGCGTATGTGTGAGTATTTTGGTTACAGGGTTGTATACCTGCGCCGTGACCGTGTGATGAATATTACACTGGAGGGTCTTAAGAAAGGAAGATACCGCCATCTGTCAGAAAAGGAAGTGGCTGTATTAAAAAAACAGCTGTCAGATAAATTTTGTTAAAGAGATATTAATGGTAATGTAGTGGATAAATTTCCAGAAGGAGGTTTTGTATATGCCAGACAGCACAAGCCGCATGAAGGAGCTTGTTGCCCTGTTAAATAAAGCATCAGAGGTGTATTACCAGGGCAAAGATGATATAATGAGTAATTTTGAGTATGACCAGTTATATGAGGAGCTGGAGAAACTTGAGAGGGATACAGGCATGATACTTGCAGGAAGCCCGACAGCACGGGTAGGATATGAAGTGCTTAGTGCATTGCCTAAAGAAACACATCCTTCTCCTATGCTTTCCCTTGATAAAACTAAAGAAACAGACCAGCTTGTATCATGGCTTGGCAGTAAAGAGGGGCTTCTTTCATGGAAAATGGACGGGCTTACAATAGTCCTGGCTTATGAGGATGGAAAGCTCGTAAAGGCAGTTACACGTGGCAATGGGCAAGTGGGAGAAGTAATTACTAATAATGCCAAAGTATTTAAAAATATACCATTGGAAATACCATGTAAAAGCCATCTTGTGTTAAGAGGGGAAGCAGTAATATCTTATTCAGAGTTTGAACGTATAAACCAGCTTCTTGATGAAGAAGAACAGTATAAAAATCCAAGAAATTTATGCAGTGGTTCTGTAAGACAGCTTAATAATGAAATAACAGCAAAGAGAAATGTTGAATTTTATGCATTTGCACTGGTTGAGGCAGATGGTCTGGATTTTGGAAATTCCCAGGAGAATAAAATGAAGTTCCTGGAAGGGCAGGGCTTTGATATTGTTGAGTATAAAATGGTAAATGCTGGGAATATTGTGGATACGGTAAAGTGGTTCCAGGATAAAATAACTTCCAATAACTTTCCATCGGATGGCCTGGTTCTTATATATGAGGATATAGCATATGGTGATTCGCTTGGCAGGACTGCGAAGTTTCCAAGAAATTCAATAGCATTTAAGTGGGCAGATGAAATAGCAGATACAAAACTGCTTGGAATTGAATGGAGTGCATCAAGGACAGGGCTTATAAACCCAATAGCAATATTTGAACCTGTTGAACTTGAAGGGACTACTGTATCCAGGGCAAGTGTACATAATTTAAGTATTATGGAACAGCTGCAGCTGGGTGAAGGTGATATAATACAAGTATATAAGGCAAATATGATAATCCCGCAGATTGCACAGAACCTTACAAGGAGTTCTAATATAAAAGTCCCATCAGAATGTCCAGTGTGTGGAAAGAAGACATCTGTACATGAAGAAAATGGGGTAAAGGTACTTGTATGTGAAAATGAAGAATGCCTGGCTAAGAAAATAAAGTCAATTTCGCATTTTGTAAGCAGGGATGCAATGAATATAGACGGTATGTCAGAAGCTACAATAGAGAAACTTGTAGAGAAAGGACTGCTGCATGGACTTGCGGGACTGTTTACACTTAGTAAATATAAAGATGAGATAACAGAGATGGAAGGTTTCGGAAAGAGGTCTTTTGAAAAGCTGGTACAAGCAGCTGAAAACGCAAAGAAAACCACAGTTGCAAAATTTGTATACAGTCTTGGTATACCTAATATTGGGCTTTCTAATGCTAAAATGGTCTGCAAGTATATGGATAATGATTTTGAGAGGGTACGCCATGCAAGTAAGGAAGAACTTGTTGAAATAGACGGGATAGGTGAAGTAATTGCAGAGTCATTTGCAAATTTCTTTGAAGAACCCGGTAATAATAAAATAGTTGATGATTTGCTTGAAGTTATTGAGTTTGAGAAGGAAGAAACAAATCCAGAAGAAGAGGATATGGCAGGGATTAATTTTGTTATTACTGGAAAAGTTAATATATTTGCAAACAGAAACTCAGTTAAAGAGATAATTGAAGCGAGAGGTGGAAAAGTTACAGGAAGTGTGACATCTAAGACAAATTTCCTTATTAATAATGATGTGCTTAGTAATTCTTCTAAAAATAAAAAAGCAAAAGAACTTGATATACCAATAATTACAGAGGAAGAATTTATTAAAAAGTTTGATATTAATTTATAAAAGTACAAAAAAATTTAATGAAAAGGGGCGGAGATATGCCAGTTAAAGTAAAAAATAATCTTCCAGCAAAGAGGGTTATGGAAAAAGAAAATATATTTATGATGGATGAGGAAAGGGCAGTTATGCAGGATATAAGGCCGCTTCATATAGCGGTACTTAACCTGATGCCATTAAAAGAAAATACGGAAGTGCAGCTTTTAAGAAGCTTGTCTAATACACCTCTCCAGCTGGATATTACTTTTCTTACAACAGCAACTTATATAGGGACACATACACCAGAAAGCCATCTTAATGAGTTTTATAAGACATATGATGATATTAAAAACAGAAGGTTTGACGGGCTTATTATTACAGGGGCACCTATTGAGCACCTGGAATATGAAGATGTACAATACTGGGATGAACTTAAGAAGATTATGGACTGGTCAAAGACTAATGTAATATCTACATTACATATATGCTGGGGTGCACAGGCAGGGCTTTATTACCATTATGGGATACATAAGCATATATTGGATAAAAAGGTTTTTGGCGTATTTGAACACCATGTCCACCACCGTAAAATACCTCTTTTAAGAGGCTTTGATGATGTGTTCTATGCACCACATTCAAGGAATACATGTGTTGACCATGATGAGATAGCTGCCTGCAAAGACCTTATAGTCCTGGCAGATTCAGAGGAAGCAGGAGAGCTGCTGCTTGTTTCTGCTGACTCTAAACAGATATTTGTACTTGGGCATCTTGAGTATGACAGGCTTACATTGGATTCCGAGTATAAAAGGGATATGGCATCAGGAATTGATATAAACCTTCCAGTTAATTATTACCCTGGTGATGACCCTTCAAAAAAGCCTTATCTTACATGGAGGGCAGCTGCGAATGCAATGTACTCAAACTGGGTGAACTACTATGTATACCAGGAAACCCCATTTGAATTTATTGATACTGCTGGGATTATGGGGAAATAATTTATTTAAGAAACCTCCCTGTAAATTGCGTATTTACTGGTGTTTGAAAATTAAATAATTTACAAGTTATAGGGCTCTGGCAATTCTAAAATTTTACCAATAAAAAGCCATGTGCAACATGGCTTTGCCCGCATTGCGCTTGGATGGGATGTGCAGTGGTGTATAAAACCGCAAATGCTTAATAGAAACAAAAGTTTCTATATAAGCATTGAATACCAGATTTAAGCACCAGCACCCCCATAACAGCTGCCTTATGGTAAAACATTTGGAATTTGCCAGAGTAATATATTATTTGTATAATTTAAAAAATGGGGAAAATCAAAAATTTCTTTGCAGCATGCAGAATAGAAAAATAGAGTGTTATTGTCCATTATCAATGTTATAGGATTAAGAGTCTTGATAGAAAATATTTTAAAATAATTATAAGGAGGTACTTAAATGATAAAAATAATTAAATATTTAAAGTCCAGGTTTACAGATGTTAAAAAGTGTTATAAAACAAAACAGGCAGTAGCTTTGTTTATTGTATTTATGGTTGCAGGCTGTATATTAATTAACAAACAATATTCTTGTGCTAAAACAAGGGAGTTGTATACAAGTTTAATACAGAAATCTAATCCTGTTTACAATGATTTTGTAAATAATGGAACAAGCGTAGCTTATAAAATAAAAATAAAAAAGAAATCTATTGTAATCCATGGTTCACTTAGTGACAGCAGTACAGAACAAGTTACCGGGATGGGAATACACACATATAAGCTGTCAGATAATGTTAAATATATTTCACGTGGTGGTGAAGCGCCAGACCAGGAATTTACAAAAAACAAATTTAAGAAATATTTAGAGAAATGCAAAGATTCTGCATTAACTTTGATATTAGGACTGGAGGATAAAAAAGTTACCAAAGTGATAATTAGCAGTTAAAAAAGATAAATTATAATAATAAAAACAGAGCTGCCACATTAAGAAAATACCATACAAGATATAGAAAATCTGGTTCTGCCAAAATAATATATCTTTTAGTCTTATTGTGGCAGCTCTGTTTTTTGTAATGGTTAATTGTGTAAATTTATTTGGCAAGTTCAGCTTTTGTAATGCATTTGCTTACAAATAAAAATAGTATATATAGTATTGAAATAATAGCGCATATAAGTAAAAGTGCAGGTATTTGTGCAATACCAGGAATATATGACAGCACCAGGTTGTAGAGCCTGCCAGAAACCATTCCTTCCAATATTAAGAAAAGGCATGGAAGTATAATCCAGTGTATATTGTCTATTGTTATATATTTTTTCAGGTAAAAACCTTCCATAAATGTCATAATTACCTGGCTTATTAGCATTCCTGCAAGATACGCTTTTATGCCATATACAGGGACAAGAGCTATTAAAAAATAAATTTTAACTATAAGTCCAAAAACAGTTATTACAAATGTAAGCTGTGTGTGCCCCATTCCATTTATTATACTTGTAAATGCAGTTGAGACATATAGGAAAGGGCATAACCATGAAAGAGTAACTATATATGAGCCAGCAGATTCATTATTAAAAAATAGTATTCCCATGTCTTTTCCATAGATTATAAAAATACAAAGGCATAGCCATCCTATTAGAAGGTTGTATTTTGTTGCGAATGTCACAGATTTATTTATTTTATATGTATCATTTTCTGCTTGTGCCTGTGCAATAGATGGAAGAAGCATAACTGCAAAAGCGTTGCTTATGGCAGATGGAAAAAGTATAAATGGAAGTGCCATTCCTGATAATATGCCATATATGCTTAGTGCATCTGACGGGCTGCATCCAAATTTCTGTAAGGCAGCAGGGATAAAAATAGCTTCTGCACTGTGAAGCAGTGATACAATTAATTTAGTTGCTGTAAGCATTACAGAAAGGGTAAACAGTGTTTTAAATACAGGATGTCTTCCAGATGTTCTTTTTATATTTCTGGATGTGCTTTTATCTAGTTTCTTATGTTTTGTTTTGCTGAAGGATACAGCCAGGCGTATTACACTAAAAATACATCCACAGATTTCACCAGCTACAATACCCCATACTGCTATAATTGCATTGGTTTCACTGCCAGACCCTGTAAATAAGTATATAAGGTATACAAACAATACTCTTGATAACTGTTCTATAATCTGTGCGCATGCGGGTACAGATGCATTTTGTATGCCATAATAATAGCCTGATATACATGATGACAAACCACAGAATGGAAAAAGGACAGCCATTATTTTCAGATATGGTGCACATGCGGTTTCAAGTATAATTTTCTCTGCTATCCATCCTGAGTTATAATAAACAAATATTGATATAATGAATGAAAGGCTTAACGAGAGAGTTACGCCAGACAACAGTATTTTGGCAGGAGAAAGATAGCCTGTTTTCCTGTTTGATGTGGCAGTGCCAGTAATCTGTGATATTGCGGTTTGTATTCCTGCACCATATATTGTAAAACATATGCCATATATAGGAAATATAAGCTGGTATATGCCAAGCAGTTCAGGACCAAGTATGTCTGCAAGAAAAATCCTGTAGAAAAATCCTATAATACGGGTTATAATACCTGCAATAGTCAGTATTATTGTTCCTTTGATAAGTTTGCTCTGGAAGAATTTCATATTAGTATATGCCTTTCTGCCACATAGCACTGGTAATTAATATACTATATGAAAATATGGAATTATTATGTTATTTTTTAGCCCAGCCTGTTAAGAAAGTCCTGTAAATTCCCTTATACATGTTGTGAAAACATATTAGCAGGTATTTACAAGACTTTCTTGGTAAAATACTCCCACTGCTTGTAACAGATTTGCCAATTATAAGCAGCAGGGATTTTGCTTTAATTCTGTACACGTTTATTAGAAGGGTATCCATTTCCTTGTAAATCTGTTGTTTTATTAGAAGTATTTTCCTTTTCTTTTTCTTTAATGGGATTGCTGCTTTCCCATACCCCTTTTGGAATTGTCTGTACAGGTTTCTTTTTTTCTGTTATTTTCATAAAAATCCTCATTTCTGCAATGCCTCTTATATAAATAACAGTTTTGTGCAGGCAGTGCGGTACATAAAACTGTTGTATGGAATATTTTTGTATCAATATATAATAATTGAATTATTATTTTTCTTAGTCTGCCAGTTTTGTTAAAAAATTATGCAGCCACAGTATGTTTGAAAATTAAAAATCCTACAAAAATGATATTGCTCTGGCAAATTCCAAATGTTTTACCATAAAGCAGCTGTTTGGGGGCGCTGGTGCTTAAGCCTTGTTCTTTAAGGCTTTATGCACCATTGCGTATCCCATCCAAGCGCGAGCGTGCTGCTGGTGGTAAAATTTTGGAATTGCCAGAGCCACATAACTTGTAAAATATTTAATTTTTAAACACACATAAGTATTTGTGTACTTTTTAATTTATTTTCATATATTGGTATATCTGGCAGACAGTATTTTATGCTGGACAATGTTGAAAGTAAATTTGTGTGAGAGGATGGTAGCAGATAATGATATATCTGGATAATGCTGCAACCACGCCAGTACATCCTGGTGTCCTTAAGGCGATGCTGCCATATCTGGAAGAACAGTATGGCAACCCATCGGGTATATATGAATTTGCAGAAAAAAGTAAAGAAGCAGTTGACAGAGTAAGGGAAATAATTGCTGCAAGCATTAATGCAAAACCAGGAGAAATATATTTTACAAGTGGCGGGACTGAGTCTGATAACTGGGCACTTGCCGGCATGGCAGAGGCTTTAAGCGGAAAAGGAAACCATATTATTACAACAGCTATTGAGCACCATGCAATAATAAATACTTGTGAATATCTTAAACAGCGTGGTTTTGATATAACTTACCTTGATGTAAATAAAGAAGGTATTATAAATCCAAAACAGCTTGCAGATGCTGTCAGGAAAGATACTATTTTAATCAGTATAATGGCTGCTAATAATGAGATAGGCAGTATACAGCCATTAAAGGCTATTGGTGAAATTGCACGCAGGAATAATATATGTTTCCATACAGATGCAGTACAGGCTTATCTTCATATGGAAATGGATGTAAGGAAAATGAATATTGGCATGATGAGTGCAAGCGCCCATAAATTCAGGGGAGCAAAAGGGTGTGGGTTTTTGTATATAAGGGATGGGATAAAGCCAGCTGCTTTTATGCATGGCGGTAAACAGGAGTCTGGAATAAGGGCTGGTACTGAAAATGTACCTGGAATAATAGGTATGGGTGAAGCTGTCCGCATTACAATACAGGAAATGCAGAAGAATATTGTATATGTAAGAAATATGAGGGATTATCTTTTATACAGGATTGAACATGAAATCCCTGGGGTGGTACTTAACGGGCCAAGGCATATGCGCCTCCCAGGCAACCTGAATGTAAGCTTCCTGGGAATTGAGGGGCAGAGCCTTCTTATAATGCTGGATATGGATGGAATATGTACCTCGAGTGGTTCTGCATGTACAGCAGGAACAAGCGGAGGTTCGCATGTGCTTAAAGCTTTGGGTGCAGATGATGGCAGGTTAAAAGGTGCATTAAGGATGACACTTGATACGCAGAATACAATGGAAGAGATGGATTATGTAATCTGGCGTATAAAGGAAAATGTTGCTGCGCTGCGTGACAAAAGCTAGTCTGGAACAGGCAGCATTTCTGGCCTGCGGTTTGTAAATTCTGTATAGTATTTAAAACCGCAGGATTTTAATATTCCAGGTACTTTATCAAATGCAAACCCAAGGTGTCTGGTTTCGTGTGCATCTGAACCAATAGTTATTATTTCACCACCAAGGCTATGATAAAGTTTTAAAATCTTTTCATGTGGGTGTGGATGGTTTATACCATATTTTAAACCACTTGTGTTTAATTCTATTCCTTTTCCGTTATAAATAAGCTGCTTAAGTATTTCTTCTATTATATCAAGGAAACTTTCTGTAATTGAAACAGAATAAGCTTCGTCATATGAATTGCTGCTTCTAAGTTTTTTCATATATGGTGTGTATCTGGTAATATAGTCGATATGCCCATAAACATCAAAATCTGCACCACTTCCTATATTGGCAAGGGTTGCTTCATAAAACCTGCGCAGTGCTGTTTTTTCATTAGTTTCCTGCCAGAATTTATCATAATAAGGGTCAATATCATTAACAAGATGGGTAGAACCTATTATAAAATCAAAATTATATAAACTGGCAAGCTTCTTGCATTGTTCTATAACGTCTTCTTTAAGTCCAAGTTCAATCCCAAAACGTATCTTTATCTGTGGATAAAGTCCTGCAAGCCGTGTTATTTCCTTATGGTAAGCAGGCGTATCAAGAAAGAATTCCTGGATGTTTTTGGAATTATCCTGTGGTGGGAAGTTATAATCCATATGGTCTGTAAAACATATAGAGGAAAAGCCTGCCTGTATTGCCTGTAACAGCATATCTTCCATTGGTGCCTGGCTGTCTGTTGAAAATGCTGTGTGTACATGGTTATCAGATTTTATCATTCTAAAACCTCCTTAATCCCGCTTATATCTGTGTCTATTGTCATAGAATAGTTAGTATAATAAACAACAAATCCTGGCTTACTTCCATTTGGCTTTTTAACATGTTTTTTCTGTATATAGTCAATTTCTGCCTTGCCTTGTTCTTTTGCCTTTGAATAATATGCAGCAAGCCTTGCCGCTTCTTCAAATGTACGGTCTGGGAGTTCTTTGCCTTCTGTTTTAACAATAACATGTGAGCCTGCACTTGCTTTTGCGTGGAACCACCAGTCATTGCCTGTAGCAACTTTAAATGTAAGCTCATCATTCTGGTAGTTGTTTTTGCCAACATATATATCAAATCCATCTGAAGAGATATAGTGGAGAGGCTTGCTTTTGGCTGTTTTTTTGCTTCCTTTGCCCTGCTGCCCTGTCTGGCGTTTCATATATCCATATTCAGAAAGTTCCTTTCTTATTGTGGCAAGGTCTTCTTCATGCCTGGCAATATCAAGTGCATTGCTAATTGATTCAAGATGTAAAATCTCTTGTTTTGTTTCTTCAATCTGTATATTTAATGCTTCAAATGTACGTTTTAATTTTGAATATTTTTCAAAAAAACGCTTTGCATTGTCAACTGCACTCATATTTTCATCAAGTGGTATTGTAATCTTTTCATTAGTATAATAATTATCACATGTAAAGCTTTTTTCACCGCCTTTTAATTCATATCCATATGTTGTAAGAAGTTCTCCATATACTTTATATTTATCCCTTTTTCCAGTATCCTTAAGCTGTTTTGCCTGTAAATCATATTTTTTGCGTGCACGTTCCAGCGCATTATTTGTAATTTTACGCAGGTCATATGATTTCTGGCGTATACGTGAAACCACCTCTTTGGCTGAGTAGTATGAACAAAGCATCTGGCTGGTATTTTCACATTTTTGTATACTGTACTGGCTGTCATCCGAATACATTGACAATGGTATACATGAAAATTCTATGGGTTCATCACCTTTATAAATTATACATGGTTCAAACTCTGCATTTCTGGCTTTATCCATTATTATTGTAAAATTCCGGTAAAGGTGCAGTTTCTCCATATCAGAGAGTTCTGCTGTGTTGTTCTTTCCAGAAAGTGATGATATATATATAAGTTCATTGGACAGGACAGGGCTAAAACCTGTAAGTGAAGTATACAGGGCTTTAGCAATATTAACAGGTTTTGAAAGCACTATATCTGTAAATTCTTTTTCTGTAATTGTAAAAGGGTCATATTTATTTTGTGTATCAGGAATAAAGTAATCCCTTCCAGGCAGAACCTCCCTCACTGAACTTATAAGCAGTGAAATATGCTTGATGCTGTCAATAATTTTATTATTTTCATCACAGAAAATTATATTGCTGTGTTTGCCCATCAGCTCTATTATAAGGAATTTCCTGCATAAATCCCCCATTTCATTAAGATGTTCAAGTTCTATACGTATTACACGTTCAAGCCCTGCCTGGTTTATCTCTGTAATGCGGCAGTTATTAAGGTGTTTTCTTAATACCATACAGAATGTTGGCGCAGACATAGGTGACTGTTTGTTTTCATCATTGAGATAGAGCAGTGGAAGGCTTGGGTTTACTGATGCTGTAAGCCTTTTCTGGAAACGCATTGTACTTCCGTCGCCGTTGTTTATGCTCTGCTTTATAGTGAGCAGCAGCTCATCTTTTTCAGGCTGGGCTATTTTGGTAATCCTTCCATTAACCAGTGTATTTTTAAGCTCATTAACAAGAGCTGCTATAGTAATTCCATCTAATGCCATAATCTGCCTCTTTCTTTTTAAATATTGTTTGTAATATGGTAAATTATATTACTTACTCTGGAATAAAGCAACTTAAAAAAGCAGTTATCTAAAGTAATATGCAAGAACTGCTATTAAAAGGAATAAATAATAAGTTGTAAAAACTTCCTGGTTATGATAAATTATACTACATAGTTATTACTAAGGACTAAAAAGAAGATAAAAGGAAAAGGTAAGAGCTGTGTTAAGATTTTTTTACGTAATTTTAGGGAATTTACATCGTATCTGGATGATTCCTACAATGGAATACTATGCAAAACATCCAGAGAAATATTCGGAAAAGTTCAGGTATGAGTATGACAGGCATTGTATTACTATTATGAAGAAAAGGGGAAGAATTACGACCAATGCCTATGGTGTAGGAAATCTTCCCAAAGAAGGCGGTTATATAATGTTTGCTAACCACCAGGGAAAGTATGATGCACTTGGTATAATGGATTCGCATAATAACCCATGTTCTATTGTAATGGATGCAGACCGTTCATATATGCCACTTGTTAAGCAGTTTATAGACCTTGTACAGGGAAAGAGGATAAAGCTTGATGACTTGCGCCAGGCAGCAGGGATAATCAGTGAAGTTTCAGAAGAAGTTAAACAAGGAAGGAAGTTTATAATATTTCCATCAGGCGGATATGAGCACCGCAATGGGAATTATGTAGACCCATTTAAACCAGGGTGTTTTAAAGGGGCTATAAGGGCAAAAGCGCCAATAGTCCCGGTTGCTATTGTAAATTCCTGGAAGGTGTTTGATTTATGGTCGCTCCGGCGTGTAGTCACGCAGGTTTTTTATCTTAAACCAATGTTTTATGATGAATATAAGGATATGAAGTCAAATGCAATATCAGACCTGGTTTATAAAAGAATATGCTCTGCTGTAAGGTGTGCAGAAGAAGGAGATTTTAAGGCAGCGGTGCTTAAATAGAAAATATTTTGTTTGTTATTAAAGAAACAGACCGCCAGGTTTTACTATTCCATAAATAGTCAAACCTGGCTAATAATTAAAAATATATATTATAATTTTTATGACAAGCCCCAAATCCATTGCTTAAGAAGCGTGGAGTTTAAAGGGCTTGTTTTGTGAGTTAAAAAAGTTTTATTTTTTTACAACCAAAGTAATAAAATCCGTACTTAATATAGTGAAGGCTGCTTATCTACAAAATTACAAGAGGAGGTGGAACATAATATGGATGATGAGATGATTGTAAGTCTTTTCTGGGCAAGAGATGAAAGAGCCATTGTAGAAACATCTTTAAAATATGGCAGACTATGTAACCATATTGCAAATAACATTCTCTCAAACAATGAAGACAGGGAAGAATGTATCAACGATACTTATTTTGCTGTCTGGAATGCAATTCCAGATAAACATCCAAGCAGATTTTCCGTATTTATAAGCAGGATTGCCAGAAACCTGGCTTTAAAAAAGTATGAATATATTTCTGCGGCAAAAAGAAACCCGTCTGCAGTTACATCATTAGAAGAATTAGGTGACTGTGTATCTGGAACAGACAATATAGAATCAGAAATAGAAAAGAAACATATAGAAAATACGATTAATAAGTTTCTATGGCGGTTAGATGAAGAAAAGAGGAATGTATTTATACGGAGATACTGGTATTTTGATTCAATCGGGACTATCTGTAAATTTACAGGTTTTAGCCAGAGCAAGGTGAAATCCATGTTATACGAAATGCGCCGTAAACTAAGGAAATATTTAGAAAGTGAGGGTATTGAAGTATGAATAAAAAACAGCTTTCTGGACATATTGGTAATATTGATAACCAGCTTGTTGAACAAGCAGAAAAAATTCCAAATTACAGACAAATCCACAACCGTAAAACCATCAGACGCTTTGCCACTGTAGCGGCAGCTTTTGTGCTTATGGCATGCAGCTTTTGTGCAGGTGCATTTGTATTTGCCCATGAAACAGTGGTTGAAGTACCTGTAGAGCAGGAAATGGTAAGGTTGGAAGAAATCAATCTTACATTAATTTTTCCTGATGACTGGAAGGGAAAGTATTCCATAGAAAAAGACGGACAGAATTATATTGTTTACCACACACAAACCAGGGAAGATGTAAACTCTGGGACAGGCGCATTTGATGGTGGTGTACTGTTTTACATTGTCTGCTATGAGGAATCAATGACACCAGAACAATTTGTAGAAAAGGGATATGATTTTGTACCATACCAGTATCTGTTTTCTACCAGTGATAAAACTTATATACTTTGCTATCCAAGTGATGTGCAGTGGAATCCAGACAATCCCGGACAGGAAACAGAATATCTGGATATGGAAGCAGAAATTAAAAATATTAAGTTTGTGGCTGATAATATACTTTTAGATTGAAAGATATTTTAACGGGTATGGTTTAAAGGCGGCTTTTTGCCAATAAACTTACAGTAAATTGGTTTATATATGAAAGAGGCTGCCGCAATAAAAATAAAAAATACTATATCTTGTATTCTTTATTTTTATTGCGGCAGCCTCTTTTTTTACCAGTCTTCAACCCCATCAAATGCATTAATTGTATTATTGCCAGCTAAATTATCATTGTCACCAGCAAAACCTGCTGGAGAGCTATCATTATCTTCAAGAAGTGTATGTATCTTTGTCTTTGGAATATCTTCCTCTTCTTCACTATTTTTAGAAGATATTGTTGCCATAAGGATTTTCCGTTCTTCTTCTTTCTTTTTGACAATAGCCAGTATGTGTTCAATTTCCCCATCGTGGTTGTCTACTTTATATTCTTCAGCATGGTTCAGGCACAAATAATATTTTATAATATGGCCACTGTACAAGGCAACCTGCTGTATGCCACAGAAATCAGGATTCCTGCGGTATGGGAGATTATCATACATAGTTATATGGTAATCCATCATTTCGTCATATTTGTGGGTAACTAGTTTTGGTAAATATACATTGCTCATACACACAGCTCCTTTTAGTAAAATTTCGTTCCCATAACTGTTATCATTAGTATACTCTATTTATTTATATTATTCAAGGAAAATGTTTCTGGCACATCTGCCATCCATTCTGTCCTGCTTTGCCTGCGCACGGATAAAGAGGCATAAGATATTTTATCTTAATGCCCCTTATAATTAATATTTTTTATTTTATTTACTATTTGCTGGGTGGTTTTGTTGCTAACAGTTTTATCCTGGTATAGATAAAAATTCAGCCATTGGCAGAGAATACATAATTATTAATTAATAGTTAAACAATCTACATATGCATCCCATAGCCCGTCATCTTCTGTAATCTTTAATTCAACTGTCTGGCTGCCTGTTGCATGGTATACATTGCTGATTGTATATTCAGCAGGATATTCATCACCAAAATAAAATGTTCCTTTGTATTCGCCGCCAATATATAAACTAACTTTAGCCATATTTGAATTATTAGAGCAGCCTTTTAAGGTAAAATTATGACAAGAGGATGTAAAGTAATGTGTATAGTAGCAGGTATCATTATTGGCATACAATCCTACACCTGTAAATGGATAAGTGATTACTCCCGCATAATCTCCCGCAATATTCATATTTTCACATTCTACAATTTGTTTGTCATAGACATTCTCTTTTATAATAATTTTATTTTTATATACATCTGCCCATCCATTGCTTTGATATCCTTCAACATTCAGGGCTGTTTCATATATTTTTCCCATTGGCATCCCTAAACTTTCCCATGCTTTAAAATGTTCTGTCACAGAAATTGTACCGCTGGTTCTTTTTGATGTACGGACACTCCAGTATTGTTTAAATGTAGTATCTCCCTGGATGGATGGCTTGTTTATACGGGTTGTTTCATATACATCATATGTTCCGCCATCAACTGTAATAACGCCTTTTGGTATTGCTCCAGGTGGACGCCATGTCCCCCAGCTTTCTACAATATAATATTCTACAAGCGGATCTGTACACCATCCATACGCACATAAATAAGAATTTCCGTCAGGCTGGAAGTTGCATCCATAATCAATAGAAATATTACCAATCTGCTGGTGTGTCTTCGTATTATCAAACTTTATGCCTTTACGGAACAGAGCATTGCCAATATTACTCCACTGGCAGAAAAACGTCCCTTCTTCATTTAATGTCATATTTGTTGTGCCATAGTCTTTCCATAATTCATAACTGTAATTGTCATGTATTCCAATTTCATTATCATAGATTGTCTGTGCCGCTTGTGCTTTTATAGATGGTATTACAAACTGTATACAAACTATAACAGATAGAAATAGTCCTTTTAATATTTTATTCAAATTTTGTTCTCCTTTCTTTCATTATATTTGTTATAACACAATTATTAAATACATCACCTCTTCCCAGAATAACATAACAGTTCCAGACCCAGCAAAAAGCAGATATCTTTAAGGTGCCAGCAGGCACTGCCAGACACTTTTTTGGTTCTTGTATAATATTTTCTGGCAAAGATATATATATATAGTTATTAATGTTTATGTATTAAATACATTATAACAAAAAAATTATTTTATAGCAACTGTTAGTTTTATAGTCTAATGATAAATATACAAGCGGATAAACTATTAATATTTTGCAATCCAAATACCCATAGCTTGATGCTGGATATTTGGATTATGTATTTATCCATAGCTTTACTGCATAATATTGATTTATAAAGAAGACAGTAGTATAATGTCATAAACAAATATTAATTAAGGATGAAGTTTTTAATTAGGGAGGATACCTGATGAAGGGAAAGAAGAAGCCAGTACAGGATATTATTTATGTAGTTTTTCTCCTGGGGGCTATGTTTATTTTATTTTACTGGTATACTGTACAAAACAGGGAACGTATAAATGAGCAGAATAAAAATTATGCTGCAGATTCAGCACGTCTTAAAGCTGTCCAGATAAATGACGAGTTTAATAATGCATTGGATTTAATCAAGACTTATTCATACTTTATAAGTAAAAGCCTGGAAGAACCAGTAGTAACTTCACAAATGCTAAAAGAGATGGAAAGTAATTCCATGTTTGATGTAATCCGTTTCACAGACCTGGAAGGAACTACTTATGCATCAGATGGCCGTACTGCCAGCCAGACGCAGTATGACTATTACCAAAATGGCATAAAAGGTGAGAGTGGTATATCTGTTGTATTTAATTCAAATTTTTCTAATGAAACAATGGTTGGTTTTTATACACCACTTATGTTTGAGGGTGAAATAATAGGAGTGTTAAGGGGAGCATACCTGGCAGATGTATACTTGCAGGATATGCTTGATACTTCTTATTTTGGTGAAGAAGCAGGTGTATTTCTATGTATGCCAGATGGAATGGTAATTGCCAGTTCCAGCCATAAAAGGTATAAAGAAGACCTTGCCTTTATTTTAGAAGATTCTGGTACTCTTGACAAAGATACAGCAGATAATGTCCGTGAAATATTTAAAAATGGCAGTGAAGGTGTATTTAACTGTGGTGCTGGCAGCAAGACAGATAACTTTTGTGTGCTGCATATTCCGGACAGTGGTTATGTGCTTGTGCAGGTATTTCCCAAAAGTGTAACACAAAGAATGGTAAATAATGCAAACCGTACAGGAATACGCCTGGAAATTATGCTGATTGGGTTATTTGCTGTTTATATTATTATACTTGTAGTGCGTGCTGAGCGTAAAAAGAAGCTGTTAGAACATGAGAACAGGGAAATGGGATATATTATAAATGGTATTAATACACTTTTTTCCCGTTTTGCAATGGTAGATTTTGAAACAGGTACATACCATTATCTTGCAGGTACAATGCCAGAAGACAGCGGGCTTGCCAGAAATGGCATGTATGAGGATTTAAGTAACTATCTGTGTTCAATACTTGTAGAAGAAAATGACAGGCTGGAGTTTAAAAAGCAGGCTGGTATTAATTCCCTTATTGCAGAAATGGAAAACCATGATGACCTGCTTTATGAAAGACATGTATTATGTGATGGAAATATAGAATGGGAACACCTTAATATTATCTGCCTGGAGAGAAAAAATGGAAAGGCATGTAAAGTTCTGTTTATACGCCAGGATATTACAGAGGTAAAAGAAAAAGAACTGCGTATTGAAGCAGAAATGTCACTTGCAAGCCGCAAGGAAAGGCAGTACCGTATAGCAATTACATCTAATTCTATTTGTACATTTGACTTTAACCTTACACAGGATTCTATTGAAGAAGATATTATACGTGTTATAGATGGCAAGAAGATATCACTTCTTGAAAAAACAGGGCTTAAAGCACCATGTAAAGCTTCTGGATGGCTGGAACGCTGGAAGAAGTTTGTTTCAGAAGAATCTATGCAGGAGTATTGTTCTATTGCAGATTTAAAGAAGCTGGAAGAACGTTTTGAGCAGGGAGAAGCAGAAGTAGTTTTTGAATACTGGAACCAGGATTCATTTGGAGAGAAAATCTGTGTACGCCAGTCATTTATTATGACACGTGATTCTGGTACAGATGATATTATGGTTATGGTAGTAATAAAGGAGATTACAGGCAGTGTAAAGAAACAGATGGAACAGACACAGGCACTGCAGGATGCCCTTATGCAGGCACAGCATGCCAATAAGGCAAAGACTACATTCCTCTCTAATATGTCCCATGATATACGTACACCAATGAATGCGATTATTGGTTTTACAACAATAGCTGTAAGCCATATTGATAATAAAGACCAGGTAAGGGAGTGCCTGCATAAGGTTCTTTCATCAAGTAACCATCTGCTTAGCCTTATTAATGATATCCTTGATATGAGCAGGATTGAAAGCGGAAAAGTACAGATTAAGGAACAGGAATGTAATATTTCTGAACTTATGCATAACCTGGTAAATATTATACAGCCACAGGTAAAGGCAAAACAGCTTGAACTGTTTATTGATACTTTTGAAGTTGTCAATGAAGATGTTATAGCTGATTCATTAAAGATGAACCAGGTATTTATTAACTTGTTAAGCAATGCTGTAAAATATACGCCGGCAGGCGGGTCTATTTCATTCCGCATTATGCAGAAGACTACATTCCGTCACGGTTATGGTGATTATATATTTATTATTAAAGATAATGGCATAGGTATGTCACAGGAATTTGTTGAGCATATTTTTGAGCCATTTGAGCGTGAGTCAAGTACAACAAGGACAGGTATACAAGGTACAGGCCTTGGAATGGCTATTACAAAAAATATTGTTGAAATGATGAATGGTATAATAAGCGTAAAAAGTGAAACTGGAAAAGGAAGTGAATTTACAGTAGAACTTACGTTAAAACTCCAGGATATTGAGAAGAATTCAGAGCAGTTAAAAGAGCTTGACGGGCTCAGGGCGCTGGTTGTAGATGATGATTTTAATGTATGCGACAGTGTAAGTAAAATGTTAAAACATATAGGTATGCGTTCTGAATGGACAACATCTGGCAGGGAGGCAGTTTACCGTGCCAAATCTGCCAATGAAGAGGGAGACCCTTACCATACTTATATTATAGACTGGCAGATGCCAGAAACAAGTGGTGTGGAAACAGCAAGAAGAATCCGCAGTGTAGCAGGTAAAGATGCACCTATTATTATACTTACTGCATATGACTGGACAGATATTGAAGATGAAGCGAAGGAGGCAGGTATAACTGCATTCTGTGCAAAGCCACTGTTTATGTCTGATTTAAAATCTGCTTTGCTGGCGGCTAATAATTTATCTGACAGTGAGGAACAGGTTGCTTCCTGGACATTGGCTGATTTCAGCGGGAAGCGTGTGCTTCTTGTAGAAGATATTGAGATGAACCGTGAAATTGCGCAAATAATACTGGAAGAAGCAGGTTTTGTTGTTGAATCTGCTCCAGATGGTACAGATGCAGTTGCAATGGTAGAAGCATCAGAAGAAAACTATTATGATATTGTACTTATGGATGTACAGATGCCAGTTATGAACGGATATGAGGCAACAAGGACTATAAGGAACATGGCAAGGAATGATGTAAAGAGCCTGCCAATTATTGCAATGACTGCCAATGCGCTGGAGGAAGATAAAGAAGCAGCATTAAAGAATGGAATGAATGCACATATAGCAAAACCACTTGATATGGATATATTTATAAATGTGCTTAAACAGTTCCTTTTGCATTAAAACTTAATTTTATAAGATAAACCTGCCAGGGTGTGTTTGGAATAAGTTCTGGATGCTCCCTGGTGTTTGTTTTTTGTTAAAAAAATGTTTATTTGACTTTTTAATTGTGTATGATATAATCATTGGAAGTAAAACAATTCTTAGAATAATGCAGTCTGGAGAGAATATGGATATAAAAAAATATATAAAGAATTTTGTAAATTACAAATATTTATTATTTGAATTAGTGAAAAAGAATATTAAGTTAAAATACCGCCGTTCATATTTAGGTATTTTATGGACTCTTGTTGAACCACTGCTTACAATGATTGTACTTACTATTGTATTTGGTACATTATTTGGGCGTGATGACAGGACATATCCGGTATTTATACTTTCAGGGCGCCTTTTGTTTTCATTTTTCTCTTCTTCTACTAAGTCGGGGCTTAAGGCAATCAGTGGCAATGCGGCAATGATTAAGAAAGTGTATGTACCAAAGTATATATATGTAATATCAACAATTATTTCTAATTTTATAACATTTTTGATATCGCTTGTTGTGCTTGTAGGAGTTGGGGCAGTTTTAAGGGTACGTCCTACAATATATATGTTACAGGCAGTAATACCAATAATTATACTTCTTGTAATGTCACTTGGCATAGGCCTTATACTTGCAACCATGGATGTATTTTTCAGGGATATAGAGTATATATGGTCAGTATTTACAATGCTTATAATGTATGCTTCAGCTATTTTCTACTCAACAGACAGGGTTGCAAGTACAGGTAATGCATGGATTTTTGATATAAATCCTGTATATATGTGTATAGCTAATTTCCGGCGTGCTGTATTATATGGGCAGCCTATGGACCTGTCATATTTTGCAAAATCATCGGCGATAGCTGTTGTATTTCTTATAGCTGGAACTATAATGTTTTATAAGAACCAGGATAAATTTATCTTGCATGTTTAGGAGGGTGTTTTGAAAGAAAATGTAGCTATTAGTGTTAAAGATGTTGGTATGCGTTTTAACTTAAACCAGGAACATGTAGATAACCTGAAAGAATACTTTATAAAAATATTAAAGCGTGATTTAAAATATAATGAATTCTGGGCACTTAAAGGGATTAATTTTGAAGTAAAGAAAGGTGAAAGGCTTGGAGTGCTTGGATTTAATGGTTCAGGCAAGAGTACCCTTCTTAAAGTGGTATCAGGTGTACTTAAACCGTCAGAAGGAAAAGTGCAGACAAGGGGAATAGTTGCCCCACTGCTTGAACTTGGTGCAGGGTTCAGCCCGCAGTATACAGGCAGGGAAAATATTTATTTATATGGTGCTGTACTTGGATACAGCAAGGACTTCCTGGATGAAAAGTTTGATGAAATAGCAGACTTTTCAGGGCTTGGTGAGTTTATTGAAGTCCCTATTAAGAATTATTCATCAGGAATGAAGTCAAGGCTGGGTTTTTCAATAGCAACAATAGTTGAGCCGGATATACTTATTCTTGATGAGGTGTTGTCTGTAGGTGATAAAAGGTTCCGCTCTAAATGTGAAAAAAAGATTATGAGCATGTTTGACAGAGGAGTTACGGTGCTGTTTGTGTCACATTCACTTGAACAGGTACAGAGGCTTTGTGACAAAGCTGTTATACTTGACAGTGGAAGGCTTGTGGCACATGGGCCTGTGGAAAAGGTTGCAAGAATATACAAGAATATGACAGGCTAGGTGGAATTTAAAAGTGTACAAATTTATTGGCTCTGATAATTCCAAAGTTTTACCAACCAAAAGCCATGTTGCAAACATGGCTTTGCACGCTTTCGCTTGGATGGATGCGCTGGTGCTTTTTGGTAAAATATTTGGAATTGCCAGAGCCACATAATTTGTATAGTATTTTATTTTCAAATATATATATTCTGCCAGATTGGATATAGTGTTCACAAAATCTTAAGAATATTCCAGTTATTTTGTACTTTTATTTTTCATTATAAGTGGTATAATTGTCCGTGAAAATCTGATAACGGCAGTACCACTTCTGGAGGTTAATATATGTTAAAAATAAAAGAAAGTAAAACATTTATCAAACACATTGCTGTTTATATGCTGGTATCCGTACTCCTTGAACTGGTGATAGAATCATTGAACCGTAAATCACTGCTGGCAGGTGTGGAATATATGGCGGGCAGTCCCCTGCTTTTCTGTTTTAACTCGCTGATTATACTTTTCACACTGTCTTTTGCAATGTTTTTTAAACGGGAAATATTTGCATTTGTTTCAGTATCAGTAGTATGGCTTTTGTTTGGAATTGTGAATTATATAATACTGCATTTCAGGGTGACACCTTTTTCAGCAGTAGATTTTATGCTTATAAAAAGTGCAATAAGTGTATCAGGGCATTATTTCAGTGTACTTAACATTGCTATGATTATAGTGGCAGTATGTCTTGTGGTGTTCCTTATGGCATGCCTGTACAGGAAGGCGCCTTACCATAAACACAGGAACTATAAACGTATTGTATTTTCGTGTATATCAGTAATTACAGTTTCAATTATAATTATGTTTATCAAGAGTTCAAGCAGTTCTGTACAGGCACTCTCAACTAATTATACAAATATATCAGAAGCATATGAGAATTATGGTTTTGTGTACTGTTTTACAAACAGCCTGCTTGATACAGGAATAGCAAAGCCAGAAAGCTATAGTGAGGAACAGGTTAAGACAATAACTAGCAAATTTAAAGAGGAGAAGAGCAATACAAAGAAGCCAAATATTATATTTATACAGCTTGAATCCTTTTTTGATACAGATTATGTAAAAGGTCTTAAGTGTAGTAAAGACCCTCTGCCTGTATTCCATTCGCTGCAGAAGAAATATGCATCAGGTCTTATAACAGTGCCAACAGTTGGAGCAGGTACTGTAAATACTGAATTTGAAGTGCTTACAGGTATAAGGCAGCACGATTTCGGGGTATGTGAATACCCATACAAAACTGTTTTAAAAAGTAAAACATCTGAAAGCATATGTTATGACCTTGCAAAGCTTGGTTACAAAAGCCATAGTGTCCATAATAATGATGCAACATTTTATGGAAGGAACATAGTATTTTCAAATCTTGGATTTGATACATTTACATCTATGGAGTACATGAATGGCATTACTGAGAATGATAATGGATGGGTTAATGATGATATACTGGTTGATGAAATTATAAAAACACTTAATTCAACAAAAGGACCAGATTTTACATTTGGAATTACAGTACAGAGCCATGGTAAATATGATGTTGCCACAGATAAAGTATATCCATTGTCTGTAACAGGTGCACCAGAGGGAATGGAACAGCAGTACACTTACTATGTAAACCAGATTGCAGAAGTTGACAGTATGGTTGGAAGGCTTATAGAAGAACTTGGAAGGCGTGATGAGGATACTATGCTTGTACTTTATGGCGACCATCTTCCAAGCCTTGAAATTGAAGCAGGGCAGTTAAAGAATGGTGATTTGTACCAGACACAATATGTAACATGGAATAACTTCGGGCTTAAGAATAAAGATAAGAAGGATTTGGCTTCATACCAGCTTTATCCATATATATTTGATTTACTTGGAATACATGAGGGTATTATTACAAAATACCACCAGCAGTCAGAATGGGGCAGTGAAAATTATCTTGATGGCCTCACTATGCTTTCATATGACCTTTTATATGGTGATAATTACGCCTATAACGGCATAGTGCCATTTACTGCTTCTGCTTTACAGATGGGCACAGATAAAATCTCTATAAAAGATGTGGAGAAAACCAGGGATGGGTATATTGTTACAGGAACTGGATTTACTCCTTATTCAGAGGTGTATTTTGATGGTGACAGCCTTGATACAGAGTGGATGGATGAAAGGCATCTTAAAGTTATAGAAGAACTGGATTTTGAAGAGGAAGAAGAGGAACCTGAAGGGCAGCAGGATGAAGATATACAGGAAAACTTTTATGATGAGGTTCCAGATGCATTTGTTGTAAAGGTAAAAGATGATGATGGCGTAACATTAAGTGTATGTAAGCCTGTTTTATACAGAGATACTTCATTATTCCATGAGACATCAGGTTTTATGGGAATGGGGCAGTAATATACAGAATACAATAAAAGTCATATTTTGTCGAAAGACAGAGTATGACTTTTGTTTTTGCATGCTATACTTTGACATTATTCGTGCAAGGTTTTATGTATACTTTATCTATGGCAATTATACCAGCTTACTATAAACAGATGGAATATTAAAAGAAGGAAAGAGGTGCAGGATGGTAATCTGTTTTTATGCAGATTTATACTGGATTCTTAATTTTACCATGAATCTGTTCTTACTGTATATAACAGCCTGGTGGTTACATGAGCCTGCCAATAACAGAAGGTGGGTGCTTTCGGCTGCTGTCTGTGCCATATTTCCAGTAATTGTTACATATATTAATAATTGTGGGTTAAAGGTTCCAGGGCTTATATCTTCTGCTTCTGAACTTGCACTGCTGGTATGGTGGGCATACAGGCCAGGAAGCATAAGGGAATTCTTTAACTGCATTGTTTCGTTTATAGTGTTCTCAGCACTGGCAGCAGGCATGGTGTTTATGTTAAAAGGGGTATCTGCAAAGAGTGGTATTCTTCCAGAAATGGAAGGAAACCAGAAGTTTTCTTTGTTCTTTTTACTTGTGTCCGTTTTTATGCTTTTTATAATATTCCGCTTCTTAAGGGCATCTATAGCAAGGCAGGATTTAAAGCGCAGAAGCGTGGTTAATGCCACACTGGTACATAATGGAATGAAAAAGGAAATAAAAGCTTTATATGACACAGGAAACCATCTTGTGAGCCCTTATACAGGTGAGCCTGTAGCAGTGATTTCAAAGGATTTATCAGACTGTATCGGGCTTCCAGGAAACCATGCCCCGCTTTTGATACCATATCATTCAATAGGTGGCTGTGGACTGCTTGAGGCATACAGGCTTGATATATTACAGTTCCAGGATGGAAGTTCCAGGAAAGGGTTTCTGGCAGCAGTGAGTGACAATATTTGCACAGATAAAGAAATACAGATGATTTTAACCTCATCAGGCAAGCCCTGAAAAGACACTTTATAAGCGGTATTATTGTATTAAATGGGGTTGCTGGTTTTGGCAGGGGTCCAGGCTGCTGCCAAAATCCCACATAGTGGCAATTAGGTTATAAATAATGCATATTGCGGATATCCGCTTGATATTACCAGCCTATGGCAGAAGGAGGACACGATGCTTAAGATATCAATGTCAAACAAATTCCAGTTCAGGATGATGCCGGAGTTCAGGGGACTGATATGGCCTCAAAGAAGTGGTGATATACACTATATAGGAGGGGCAGAGATACTCCCGGCACCGTTTACCATAGATGAGGAAAAAGAGATACTGGATAAGCTGGGAGGCTTAGATGACCAGGCAGCCAGAAGCAGCCTGATAGAACATAATTTACGTCTTGTTGTATATATAGCAAAAAAATTTGACAATACAGGGGTGGGTGTTGAAGATTTGATTTCCATAGGGACAATAGGGCTTATTAAAGCTATTAATACATTTAACCCATTAAAGAATATAAAGCTTGCTACATATGCATCAAGGTGTATTGAGAATGAGATTTTAATGTACTTAAGGCGCAATAATAAAGTTAAGCTTGAAGTATCAATAGATGAACCACTTAATGTTGACTGGGATGGCAATGAACTGCTGCTTTCTGATATACTTGGCACAGATGAAAATGTTATTTCAAAGAACCTTGAAGATGAAGTTGACAGGAGGCTTTTAAGGATGGCACTTAATAAGCTTAGTGAACGTGAAAGGGTGATAATTGAAATGAGGTTTGGCATTAATACACAAGATGGTAAAGAGCGTACACAAAAGGAAGTTGCAGATATTATGGGTATTTCACAGTCATATATATCAAGACTTGAGAAAAAGATTATGAAAAGACTTAAAAAGGAAATTATGAAAATGGAATAAGATTTTATTAATTGGTAAATCCTACTTTATATAGATGCAGAAAGCAGTATTTTTCATTCCTGTTTTCACAGTGTGGAGGATAAAAATGGCAATGTATAAAGTAGAAATCTGTGGTGTAAACACAGCAAAGTTACCACTCCTTACAGATGAAGAGAAGAAGGAACTTTTTGAAAAAATACAGAAGGGTGACAAGAACGCAAGGGAGCAGTTTATTAAGGGTAATTTAAGGCTTGTCTTAAGTATAATACAAAGATTTTCAAATTCAGGTGAAAATATTGACGACTTGTTCCAGATAGGCTGTATAGGACTTATGAAAGCAATAGATAATTTTGATGTTACATTAAATGTGAAGTTTTCCACTTATGCTGTACCAATGATAATCGGCGAGATAAGGCGTTACCTGCGTGATAATAACAGTATACGTGTAAGCCGTTCTATACGTGATACAGCATATAAGGCTATTTATACTAAGGAACTTATGATGAAGAAAAGTGATAAGGAGCCTACAGTTGAAGAGATTGCAAAGAAATTAGAAATTGCACCAGAAGATATTGTTTTTGCGCTTGACGCAATCCAGAGCCCGGTTTCATTGTATGAACCTGTATATGCGGAAAGCGGGGATACTCTTTATATTATGGACCAGATAAGCGATAAGAAGAATAAAGAGGATAACTGGATAGAAGAGATATCATTAAAAGCAGCGATAAACCGTCTGTCCGACAGGGAACACAAGATTATAAATATGAGATATTTTGAAGGCAAGACACAGATGGAGGTGGCAGAAGAAATAAATATTTCCCAGGCACAAGTAAGCCGCCTGGAAAAGAAGGCTTTACGTTCAATGAAGAATTATTTAGGATAAAAACACATATACCTGTTATAAAAGAAGCCATTGCGCTGTATCTGTCCCACTGGGGAAGACTATGACGGATGGCAGCATTTATGGAGGAATTAATGAGGGTATGTGAACTTCGTGAAAAGGAAGTAATAAATGTCTGTGACGGGGAGAAACTTGGAAATGTCTGTGATGTGGATTTTGACGTAAAAACAGGGCGGATCTGCAGTCTTATAATACCGGGACCGTGCAAGGTGTTTGGCATACTTGGACGTGACCATGAATATATAATACCGTATGAATGTGTTAAAAGGATAGGTACAGATGTTATACTTGTAGAGGTTGAAATGGAAAAATGTCTGCAAAAATGTAAGTTTGAATAACTGTATAAGCTTGCAAACAGGATATTTATAGGTTATTATTAGAATACTCATAAAGAATTACATGGGTGTTTTAACTGAGCAGGAAATTGCTGTATGTATTGGTTTTGTGACAGCGGCAATACCAGATTGAAAGGCAGGTAAACTATGAAGTGTCCTTTTTGTGGCGAAGATGATACAAGGGTTATTGATTCCCGTCCAGCAGATGACAATACATCTATCAGGCGCAGAAGGCATTGTGATAAATGCCAGAAGCGTTTTACTACCTATGAGAAGGTAGAAGTAATCCCATTTATGGTAATAAAGAAAGATATGGAACGGCAGCCTTATGACAGGTCTAAGATTGAGGATGGTATACTGCGTTCCTTCCATAAGAGGCAGGTGTCACCAGAGGAAATGCAAAATCTTGTTGACAGGGTTGAGTCAAAGATTTTTGGCCAGGAGAGGAAGGAAATACCAAGTAGTTATATTGGTGAACTTGTTATGGATGAACTTAAGGAGCTTGATGCGGTTGCGTATGTGAGGTTTGCATCTATTTACCGTGAGTTTAAGGATGTAGGCACGTTTATGGAGGAAATCAAAAAGATTATTGATAAGTAAAGACCTGGAATTCTTGCCAGAAGGGAACGTTGGTGCGTTCCCTTTTTTTACTTTATGGTGCAGGCAGATTGCTGGATGGCAGGAAATTTTTGTTATTTGTGTATTATTATTGATTTAACAGGACATACGTGATAAAATAGACAGACGGGGATGTCTGGTATGTGAGTGGAAGGAGATTATGTATAGTGAAGCTTATTCTGCTGTAATAAGAGGTATTGAAGGATGCATGGTGCATGTTGAAACGGATGTGTCTGATGGACTGCCATGTTTCCTGCTTGTTGGTTTCCTGTCTTCTGAGGTTAAGGAGGCTAAGGAACGTGTACGTGTGGCAATAAGGAATACTGGTTTCAGGATACCACCTAAGAAGATTACAATAAATTTGTCACCTGCTGACATACGGAAAGATGGTACATGTTATGACCTGGCAATAGCTGTTTCTGTGCTTGCAGCCTTTGGGATTGTTAATAGCAGCCTGCTTGGCAGGTCGGTACTTATAGGGGAATTAAGCCTTGATGGAAAGGTTAAGGCTGTGAGTGGTGTGCTGCCAATGGTTTATACAGCATATGAGAATGGGGTTGAATACTGCTTTGTACCAAGGGATAATTTAAAAGAGGCATTATTTGTCAAAGGAATAAAAGTTATAGGGACAGACAGCCTGGACAATGTTATCTGCATTTTAAACAGTGGTATGCCATATAAATATATTGCAGAAACAGATAAAAGTATATTGGAATTTATGCCAGAAAGTTCTGGCGCAGTGCCTGATTTTGCAGATATAGGCGGGCAGGATATGGCAAGACGTGCTGCTGAAGTTGCAGCAGCAGGACTGCACAACCTGCTTTTAATAGGACCACCTGGTACTGGCAAGACTATGGTTGCAAAAAGTATTCCAGGAATTATGCCAAAACCATTATTAAGTGAATGTATGGAAATATCTAAAGTATATAGTGTATCAGGACTTCTTACAAAGGAATGTCCAGTAGTTACAGAAAGGCCTTACAGGGCACCTCACCACACTGTTACACAGACAGCTCTTGCAGGTGGAGGCAGGTATCCAAAGCCCGGAGAAATAAGCCTTGCATCAGGAGGGGTGCTTTTTCTTGATGAACTGCCAGAGTTCCAGAGACAGACATTAGAAGTGCTGCGCCAGCCGCTTGAAGATGGATATGTAAATGTATCAAGGCTTGACGGCAGTTACCGTTATCCAGCCAGATGCCAGCTTGTTGCTGCGATGAATCCATGCAGGTGTGGTTATTACCCAGACAGAAAAAAGTGCAGTTGTACACCAGTGCAGGTTAAAAATTATCTTGACAGGATAAGCAGGCCTTTTCTTGACAGAATTGATATATGCGTGGAGACAGTTCCATTAAGATATAATGAAGTAGGCGGTAATAATAGTGTTAAAGGTGAAATGTCTGCAGATATAAGAAAACGTGTTGAAGAAGCGCATAAAATACAAAGAGACAGGTATAATGGTACAGATATTTTATTTAATTCACAGCTGGCGCCACCAGGTATTAAAAAGTATTGTATTATGGAGCCAGAAGCAGAAGATTACCTGGAAAACATACTTGGAGGTATGTCATTTAGTGCAAGGGCTTATCATAAAATATTAAAAACAGCACGTACTATAGCTGACTTGTCACAAAGAAGCCTTATTGGGAAAAGCCATATTGCAGAAGCTGTAAGCTACAGGGGAATTAATGAAAAATACTGGAGAGAAGGGCAGGGACAAGTATAGTTATGGCAATGGAACATATACATTATGTATACTGGCTGTCTTGTATAAAAGGAATAGGTAGTGTTAAAAGGAACAGGCTGCTTGCATACTTTGGGAGTGAAGAGGAAATATATGCCGCCAGTGATACACAGCTTATGGAAATAAAAGGCATAAGCAGCCATGATGTTTCTTCTATTATATCTGGAAAGGATAGTGGCAGGATAGAGGAAGAATATGGAAAGATGCTGTCAAAGGGCATAAGATTTACATATAAGGGGCATAATGCTTATCCATATAAGCTTGAAAATATATATGATGCACCATACAGCCTTTTTTATAAAGGCAGGCTTCCAGATGGCAGCAGAAAGATAGTTGCTGTTGCAGGTGCACGTAATGTTTCATACAGTGGAAGTGTTATATCATGTAAATTAGGAAGACAACTTGCAGAGAACGGAATACAAGTAATAAGCGGGCTTGCAAGGGGAGTAGATGTAGGCGCACAGAAAGGTTCACTTTCAATAGCAGGAAATAGTACATTTGCAGTTATGGGATGTGGCGTGGATATATGTTATCCAAGACAGAATATAGAAGAATATATGCTTATACAGGAAAGTGGAGGGATAATTTCAGAATATCCTCCAGGTATGCCGCCAGTTGCGGGAAACTTCCCTATGCGTAACCGGATAATAAGTGCTTTGTCTGATGGTGTGCTTATAATTGAGGCAGGTGAAAAAAGTGGCTCACTTATAACAGCAGAATTTGGAATTGAACAGGGAAAAGATATTTTTGTAGTGCCTGGAGATATTGGCAATAAACTATATTATGGAAGTAACAAGCTTATAAAAAATGGTGCTGCGCTCGTTACAAATATAGAAGATATAATGGATGCACTGGGTATTTTTTATGACTGTAATATAGAAAGCCAGAAGAAAAAAGTTGAGGTTGTGCTTGAAACGTCGGAAAAAATAGTGTATGCTAGTCTAAGTTTAGAACCTGCCCATGTGTCAGAGATAGCCAGCAGGACAGGATTTGGCATCCAGCGTACAATGGAAATACTTATAGGGCTTGAGTTAAAGCATTTTGTGTGCATGGCTGGTAATAATTATTTTGCAATAAAAATATAAGATATAAAACCATAACAAAATAATAACTATATATATTATATTTTCTTAAAAATAACTTTTTCATTGCCCTAAGCCATAAGAACATTGGGCGTTCCTGGATATAGTGGTTTCTGGAAATTTGCACAAAAATATATACAAGCCTTAACAAATAAAGGGTTTCTGGATGTTTGAAAATTATATTTATACAAAGACTATATTACTCTGGCAACTTATGGAATATTTAATTTTCAAGCATCCATAATCCCGCTGTTTAAAGGGAACTGCTGTACTAAATTACTAAGTACAACAATTAATCTTTATTGAAAATAAAACCTGGTTGAAAGGAAGGGAGCAAAATGGCAAAGAATCTTGTTATTGTAGAATCACCATCAAAAGCAGTAACTATTAAAAAGTTTTTAGGAAGTTCTTATGAGGTGGTTGCATCAAACGGGCATGTAAGGGATTTGCCAAAAAGCCAGTTGGGTATTGATATTGAAAATGATTTTGAACCTAAATATATAACTATACGTGGTAAGGGTGAGCTGCTTGCAAAGCTGCGTAAAGAAGTAAAAAAAGCAGATAAAATATATCTTGCAACTGACCCTGACCGTGAAGGTGAAGCTATATCATGGCATTTGTCCAAAGCACTTAAACTTGATGAAAAAAACACAAGCCGTATAACGTTTAACGAGATTACCAAAAACGCAGTAAAGCAGTCTATTAAAAATGCAAGAAACATAGATATGGACCTTGTAAATGCACAGCAGGCAAGAAGGGTTTTGGACAGGATGGTGGGATACCAGATAAGCCCGGTACTCTGGGCAAAAGTTAAAAGAGGCCTGAGTGCAGGGCGTGTACAGTCTGTTGCCTTGCGGATAATAGCTGACAGGGAAGAAGAAATAAATGCATTTATTCCTAAAGAATACTGGACACTTTCAGCTGAATTTACACCTGAAGGTGATAAAAAGCCACTACAGGCAGAATTTTATGGTTCATTAAAGAAAAAACTAAGCATAGAATCAGAGGAGCAGATGGAAAAAATAATATCAGAGATAAAAAAATCTGAATTTAAGATTTCTGATGTTAAAATTTCAAACCGTACCAAGAAAGGACCTCTTCCATTTACTACAAGTACACTACAGCAGGAAGCAGCTAAAAACCTCAATTTCTCTACACAGAAAACGATGAGGCTGGCGCAGGGGCTTTATGAAGGCATGGCAGTTAAAGGCCATGGCACTATCGGGCTTATAACATATCTGCGTACAGATTCTACACGTATTTCGGAAGAGGCACAAAAGAATGCAGTAAAGTATATTGAGGAAAATTATGGAACTGAATACCTTGCAGGGGAAACAGCCAAGAAAAAGGATGGCAAGAAAATACAAGATGCACATGAAGCAATAAGACCTGCATATATAGACCTTACTCCTGCACAAGTCAAAGATTCTGTTTCAAGAGACCATTTCAGGCTGTACCAGTTAATCTGGAAAAGGTTTATGGCAAGCCAGATGGCACCTGCAAAGTATGAAACGACTTCTGTAAAGATAGATTCAGACAAATACAGGTTTACAGCGGCTTCTTCAAAAATCGTGTTCCAGGGATACCTGAATGTATACCAGACAGAGGAAGATAAAGTAGAGAAAAAGAAATTTTCTAAAAATATAGTTAAAGATGCTGTTATGGAACTGGGAGAACTAGGCAAGAAACAGCATTTTACACAGCCACCTGCACATTTTACAGAAGCAGCACTTGTAAAGACATTAGAGGAACTTGGAATAGGACGTCCAAGCACATATGCACCTACTATTTCTACAATTATTAACAGGCACTATGTTGCAAAGGAACAGAAGAACCTGTATATTACAGAGCTTGGTGAAGTAGTTAACAATATAATGAAGAAGTCATTTACAAGTATAGTTGATGTAAACTTTACAGCATATCTGGAAGGCCTTCTTGACAGGGTTGAGGATGGTTCAGTGCGCTGGAAGACAATCGTTGAGAATTTTTATCCTGACTTGCATGAGGCTGTTGCTATTGCAGAGAAGGAACTTGAAGAAGTCAAGATAGAAGATGAAGTTACAGATGTAATCTGTGAAGAATGTGGAAGAAATATGGTAGTGAAGTTTGGTACGTATGGCAAGTTTCTTGCATGCCCTGGTTTTCCAGACTGCCGTAATACTAAGCCATACCTTGAAAAAGCAGGTGTGCCATGTCCAAAATGCGGCCAGGATATTGTAATAAGGAAAACTAAGAAAGGCAGGTGTTATTTTAGCTGTGTTGGTTATCCAGAATGTGATTTTATGTCATGGCAGAAGCCTTCAACAGAAAAATGCCCTGAATGTGGAGGCCCAATGGTTGAAAAAGGCAGCAAACTTGCATGTATGGATAACCAGTGTGGTTTTACAAAAGCAAAAGAGCCAGAAAAACAAGAAAATAATTAAAATAGTGGAGAAAGGTAATGAGTCTTGAACTGTTAGATAAAACAAGAAAGATAAACCGCCTGCTGACAGAACAGGAAACAGACAAGGTTAATTTTAATGATTTCTGTAAAGTGCTTTCAGGCGCACTTGAAGTAAATGTGCTTCTTGTCAGCCGTAAAGGTAAAGTTCTTGGTATGAAAGAAAAAAGAAATATAGATATAATACCACAGCTTAAAGATACAAAATATGGATGTTATATAGATAGTGCAGTACAGGAGAGGTTTATGAATATCCTCTCTACAAAGGAAAATGTAAACCTTCTCACAATAGGTCTTGAGTGGGAAAATGTTAAGATATGCCAGGCTATGGTTTCACCTGTAATAATATCAGGTAAAAGGCTTGGCACCCTTTTGGTTTACAGGTATGACGCACCATTTTCCATAGATGACATAATACTTACAGAATATGGGACTACAGTTATAGGCCTTGCAATGCAGAGTGCAGAATCAGAAGAAAATTCAGAAGAACACCGCAAGGAAAGTGATATTAAAGCTGTTGTAAAGACATTATCAAGGCTGGAAGCCCAGGCTATGGCATATGTGCTTGATGAACTTGAAGGTACAGATGATGGTATACTGGTTACAAGCCGTCTTGCTGATAAAGTTGGTATAACAAGGTCAGTAATAGTTAATGCACTTAAAAAATGTGAAAGCGCAGGTATTATTGAAACAAAATCATATGGAATGAAAGGTACCAGTATACATATAGTGAATGATTTGTTGTGCAGGGAAATATTGCCACATTAGGGAATGTTTTTTGTAAAGTATAAATTACAAACGCATGTTTGAACAAAATATACAGTATAGTATAAGACATTAGTAGTTAAAGATGGGTGTATATGCCTGGAAATATCATTGCTAAATACAAAAATGGAAGATTTTGTTACAAAATTGTTGAAAATTATGAAAAAATAATTTTATATACTTGTATTTTGACTTCAATATCTTTATAATTAAATATGAAGTGTCATGCAAGTTATAAAACCGGGACAACAGATATAAATTTTATATATCTGTAATAAAGCCTGGTGGTAAACACAGGCATATTTTTGTATAAAATAAATTTGAGGAGGGGGAAGAATATGGTTTCATCAGGAGCATTTAATTATATTAATGTACTTGAGAAAGCGTGTGATGCAAGCTGGATGCGGAATTCAGCAATAGCTAATAACCTTGCCAATGTAGACACACCAGGATATAAGCGCAAGGATGTAGATTTTGAAACTTACCTTCAGGGAGCAGTATCAGGGGGACTTTCACTTGATGATGATATTGCAAATGCTGACCTTGATGCACTGACAGGTACTACATATACTGATTACGGACATGTAAGTTACAGGCTTGATGGCAACAATGTTGATATAGACACTGAGAATGCCGAGCTTGCTAAGAACCAGATGAAATATTACACAATGCTTGATTCAGTTTCACAGGAATTCACAAGGCTTAAGAGTGTTATGAAGGCAAGCTGACAGGAGGGGTTATGAGCGTATTTTCTGCTTTTGATATATGTGCTACTGGTATGACAGCACAGAGGACAAGACTTGATATAATTTCACAGAATATTGCCAATGTAAATACTACAAGGGATGGTGATGGCAACCCATACATGAGGAAGTCAGTAATATTTGAAGAAAAGTCATATGTTTCATTTGATGATGCCCTTATTAATGCTACAGGACGTGTAGGAAAAGGTGTTAAAGTAGCAAAGATTTTTGAGGACAATGAAACAGAGGGCCGTCTTGTATATGACCCTTCACATCCTGATGCTGACGAAAAAGGATATGTACTTTATCCTAATGTAAATACAGTAACTGAAATGACAGATATGATTGATGCAAGCCGTTCATATGAAGCTAATGTAACAGCATTTAATGCAGCAAAGGGCATGCATATGAAAGCACTTGACATAGGCAAGGGCTGATTATAAAAATACAGATATACCTGGCAGTTCTTAATGTATCTTCCAGGTATTTGCCGTAAGGCAGTAAAATATACCGCAGTAAAGCGGGGATGGAGGTTATTATAAAATGGAACTTTCGGGTGTAAATTTTGACAGTTATTTTGAAACACCGTCTCTTTCATCTGCGAAAGCAGGGAATAAAGATAAAAGTGCTTTTTCAACAATTTTAGACTCAGCTGCAAACCTGATAACGGAAACAAATGCATACAGCAACGCAGCAGAAGAGGAAGAAATAAAGCTTGCCCTTGGGGAAACAGACAGTATACATGACCTGCAGATAGCACAGCAGAAGGCAAATGTATCATTACAGTATACTGTTGCAGTAAGGGATGCTTTTATGAGTGCATATAAGGCACTCATAAAAGCATCCCTTACTGCAACAGTATAC